>JAKRWB010000626.1 GCA_022353185.1 ANME-2 cluster archaeon
CTGACCTGCGTTCGTGATCTCAATAGTACCTCCCCAATTACACATAAGCGTGGAGCTGTCATTTAGGGCTGGTTGGTTAGCTACAAGCACAGTCGAGGAGCCAGGGGCCCATGGTGCGGTTGTGACCGGTATGCAGGGCATGGGTGTCAGAATGCCCGAGGCAAGCGACGTAGCTGTCGCTACCGTTGGATTTGCCATTGAAGTGCACATTACAAAGGGCATAATGTTCAACATTGGCACATTATCCATGATATTGGCAATTGGCATACTTGTAGAAACCATATTTGCAGGGAGAACCGTCATTGAGCTGGGAGCAGTCCCAAAACTACACTTGAGCATCGTTCCACCGCATACGATAAAAGCCATTATTTAACCTCCTTTAGAATTTGTTTAAAAATTAAATATTTTATTAATCAGTTGATCAGATACTATTTTCAGATGGATTTCTTTCTCGTGCATTTGTTTTTGTCACTATCAATGATTGCCAGCTTGTGGTACACATTATTTAATCCGGATTTATGCGGGCATAGAAATTATTTGGCTCCTGCTTCCTTGATGTCTTTTGTCGGAGTCCACTCACTTATTAAAAAACAAAAATTCATGACCCATTAATCAGTCAAACGTTGCGCCGGCACACCCAACCGCAGCAGAGCTGCGGGGCATGACGTGCCGTCGCTTTACAACTCAGTTTCTATTAAAAATCTAAAAGTTTCATTTGCTTACATAATATTTTTTTCCGATATTTTATGCAAAAAACCATATGGTATCGAATTTGATAAACACAGTGGCATGCGTGTTGTAACTCTGTCATACATGTAAATACGTACTTTCTGTTAAAAGTTGCTACTACGTTTTGTCCCAACCGCAGCAGAGCTGCGGGGTATAACGATTGAGATTAAAACGTCTGTGCAGATACGGCACCGAAGACACCATTGCACCCAAGAAATCATCCTCTTCTCAACCACGTCCTTCCACGTAAACTCAGGCGACATAACCTCGGCTTAACACACTCCTGCATCCCGCCTGCGTCTACAGTGACAAAATATCGACCATCCACAGCAAGGTTTAGGTCGTCCTTACTGATGGTGGGTCAGGCGATGACAGAGGACAGCGCAGTAAGCATTTAATTCCCTGAGATGAATCAGCATTTTTTCAGACACAGATTTCACGGATCACACAGATTCATAATTAACTTTATCCCCGGCATAAACTCCAAAATCAGTGTCTAAAATGATTCTTCACCAATTGAATCCTATTCACCCACACCAGTCCCCCGATACAAATTAAGCACAGTATAATACCCAACCAGTGTCCCGACAACCACCATAAAACTCCACTCCGGCACATGCATCACAATATACCCTGCACTAACAAACACCAGCAGCATCCCTGTAAAGTCGTGCAAGTGTGAATCCATCAAAAGTACCTTACCCACAGCCGAATCACTTCTCTTGACCACAGCCGCACAGATACCGATGCCTGCAAGAACTATCTCCCCCAGCAGCCATATCAGATTCACCCCTGCATCAAATAAACGGGCCACTTTGAAGTTCACAGCTTCATCCCCATTCTCGAAGTTGAGGGAGAGTGTGTCGTCTTCCGACCCCACGGCAGTGTCCACGGTATTGCCGAACTTGGTTAAGGGGAACATGGCTTGTTCGTTTGCGACATCTTCGAGGTGGAGTGTGTAGATTGAGCCTATACGGGTGGTTGGGTTGGTGGAGTTGAGGTTGAGTTCGTTGATGTAAGAAGGGGCGTTTTTCATGGTGATGGGGCGGAGGTAGAAGTTGTCGAAGTAGCCTGTGGAGGAGTAGATTTCATATTTACTGTCTCTCCCACTCCCGTAGTGAGTTAGAACGTTAATCGCCTTTGTTTTGCGTAATGTGGAACAGTACCGTAATATGGTAAGGACATATACCTGTACCTGATAGAAGCGTGTCGGAAATCATATATGTAATTACGTGCAATGATATTTGAGGCTGAAAGATGCAGAAGATCAAAGCTAAGATTACAGGGCGCCGGGTGCATGATGTTGGCTACAGGGTACTCCTTGTGAACAAAGCGCTATCATTTGGTGTGGATAATTTTAACACGTTCAATACATATCTTGATGGTGTTCAGGCAGTCATTGTTATTATTGAAGCAGATGATGAGA
>JAKRWB010000627.1 GCA_022353185.1 ANME-2 cluster archaeon
CAATATAACAGGGACCAAAAAATCAATCGTCTCAAAATATATTGATCCAAAAAAAGGAGTGCAGACATACGAAGATGCCTTAAACGGTGCTCTGGATATTATTGCTGAGAAGATATCAAACAACGAGTTTATTGTATCCACTTCAAATTTGAGGGTAACTGGCACTATTTAAAATCGAAAAGCAACACTACAAGTAGATTGGTAATAATTCCAAAATTAATATAATTGTCCTCATTTAACCCGTATCGATATTAATTTCTGCAATTTTTTTCGCTTCAATCAATACTGAAAGAGAAGGCATACAAAAACTCTTGCTAACTCTATCATGAATATATTCATAGGAACTTACGCCTAATTTCTTTGCCGTTTGCACAATCGTCATAAATGTATCATTAGCTTTGGTGCCATCTTTTGTCATGGTATGCAAACTTACATCCCGTTTACGAACTTGTGTCCGTGCTCCCAGTTCGGCATCATTATTATGTAAAGGCAGTTCTGGATATTTTAATACCAACAATAATTGTGTCTTATTAGCTTTTGTTTTTGCAATTCGGTCATCTAAAGCTCGATATTTCGTTTTAGTAGAAAATAATCTATCAAATTCTGCTGATAATATTTCAGCCATCTGGGAACTTGGATTTTTTTTATATTCTAAAAGTTTCCCGTAATAATTCCAATATCGATCTAAAAACTTCTCAAGTTTTTCTTTGTGCAATGGCACTATAGGGTGCAACTTCTTGTAGTTTCTCCCATCATGAACCCAACAAAGTGCTTGCCATTTAGTTATCAGTTTGAACTGACGAGCATCATCACTTAAAAGAATTTGAATGGTTGGATAATCAGTTTGTTGTTGGTAGGCTGCAATAGCACCCGCTTCCATAATTCTTTTCCGTAAATTTTTTCCTTTACCAGGATCAGGGAATATCTTTTCTAAAAGTTGCTCCATTTGCTCATTATCCAATACTTGACCAAAAAC
Organism: ANME-2 cluster archaeon; assembly: GCA_022353185.1. Taxonomy (GTDB): domain Archaea; phylum Halobacteriota; class Methanosarcinia; order Methanosarcinales; family Methanocomedenaceae; genus Methanocomedens_B. Next base: position 977 of record JAKRWB010000627.1, read on the forward strand.
CATATCTTGAATTTGGGCAATCATATTCTTAGTAAGTCTGAAATACTCCAGTAAAGTAAATGCCTCTTCATTGAAATTATAATTTTTTATTTCACTACCTTGAAGTATTTTTAAAATACTTAAACGGTCTTTATGTGGGATAGTAAAATAAGCAGTATAATATGGGTTGCATAGAATTTGGACAAACTGATTTTGCCCTCTGACTCTTCCACAAGTATCATCGATTTGTTGATATCTGGTAGATGAAATCCCTGCTAATACAATATCAGCTTTTTCCTGATCAAACAGTTCATTGTTTTTGGTAAGAATGCGAGAAATTGTAGCCGGCGAAATATAAATTCCAAAATTTTCAAGAAATTCATGTATCTTTGATTCCGACATATTGGAAACATGTTTCGTTGTGTATACCAATGATTTTATTTCAGGACTAAATTCACCTTCAACCCATGTTGGTAATTTTCCAATATATGTCTTGTTTTCGGAAGCTGAGTAATAAACCTCTTTTTTATATTCAACATTGTCGGTTTTAATTATAATCCCTTGAACAACTATATCTTGATAACCTTTGAATTCCGCATCATCAGGTAAGTCGGTTTGATTTACCCTACATATTTCAGTACGATCAATTTTTATTTTATGTTTTTTCGCTTTGGATCTCTTTTGCTTAGGTGGCTCTTGTTTTTTTCGTTCGTTTTCGGAAGAGATATCTCCTTGTTTCTTCTTGGAAGATGGAATATCCGGCTTACCTTGTTCTCCTTTTAATAAATTGATTTCATCTCGCTGCTTTTGGTTTTCAGTTTTTAACTTTTCGTTTTCTATATATAATTCTTCAATCAACTGAAATAGGAGATTAATAGCTTTAGATATATGTTCATCTGAAATTTCATCTGGATGAATATTTAGCGATTCTAATTGTTGTTCAATTGATTTTGGATTCATAATAATATCAATTATTTAATTCAATTTATTTTTAAGATATACATAATTATATTAATATCATATTACTTTTTCTATTTATGTTAAATTATTAATTAATATATTTCTATTAATTAACAAGTAATCATAAACAACGATATTACCAATTAGCATCTAAAAAAATTATTTACCATTAGATTTGAAGTGGATACTATTTCTGTGTGAAATAGCATAGGGAAATTCAAAATTGTGATTTTTATTGCTTATAACGTAAAATACGATACATTTCTGGTATCTCCGATTGTAAGCCAATATAACAGCACATCTTATCCAGACAGGTTCATACGAAAACACCATACATATGCCATATACTGCTGTCCTGATGAACCTAAATATAGAACATACGGTCCAGATAAATAACAGAATGTGATATAAAAACCATACAAAACTATACAATTTACATACCTTTGTATAATAAAAAAGGCTACGCTTACCGATTATCTTAAATATAATAGTGTATTATTACTATTGTTGATAGTATAACGATCAATGAAAAGTCTTACCTGCATTTTTTACCACCTAACTTTCGATGCAGGCAAACAAACCCAAGTACCGTATCATTCCCATAAATGGTACGGTACACCCACCATTATAATCACAGGACATAACATAATGTGTAGATATTGTACATTACTATTCTGTCCCTTATTTTTCACACCCTATCCTCATATAAGT
>JAKRWB010000628.1 GCA_022353185.1 ANME-2 cluster archaeon
GGCAGCAGCCTGCCGCGCCATAGATGGGCGACCGGTAAGTGCAGAAGGGAGGGCGGAAGCTCAGTGGAGGAATAAACGGGGGGCTGGATGTCATTTCAATTCAACCGCAGATGGACACTGATACACGCAAAATGTAAAGATCTATTTACTCGGAACATCTATGTTCGTATGGAAAATTATTTTGAATATAGGGTACATTGTAGATTGGAATTTCTACCAATTCATTTCAAGGATATGATGTGCTAAGTTGCTTTGAGAATAGTACATTTTGATTTGGAAATGAGACGGAAATCCCCGAAAAACGCTATATACAGGCCTTGTACATTTGCCAGAGGTATACCGGGACTTGAAATATAAATATTACATTTTTAACAAAATATTTAATCCTGGATATAATTTATCACGCATTTTTTTTGCTAAATCTTCAGCAATTTTTTTACCATCGCCATTTAAAGAATAGTTTTCAATCCGATAACGACGCACAAGACCTTTGCTAATTAGACTTTTTATTGTTTTTGCCAGATTTTTATGGTATTGTTGAGGTAATTTCTTTTGAATTGTAGCTTCATTTATGTTTTTATGTTGTGATACATGTAGCCTTCCAAGAAGTTCAAGAATCTTTATCTCGTCATCTGTAAGGTCAACATCAATATCACTCATGATACTATAACTGACTAAGAGAATTATAAATATTCCGCAATCGAAAAGGATAAGAACTAATAGGTATGTATAATAATTGTACTTTATAGAGTAAATATTATACAATAGGAATAGATATGTCTGTATTATCTGAAGTTTTTGGGAATTGTCCGCAATTGAAGATTATTGAGACTTTTGCGGAAAACTATAATGATAAATTATATGTCGCTGACATAGTTAGAATGATAGACGTGGATAGAGCTACCGTTCATTCACATATAAATAAATTACTTGAAGAAGGTTTAATCGAAAAAAAAGAAAAAATTGGAAAAATACAGTTCTATCAACTTAATTTGGATAATCCAAAAGCAAAAATGCTTTTAATGTTAGAAAGTTATATTGTTTCAGAGCGTCTTGAAAAATTGAATGTAGAAGATATTAAAACAGAAATTGAAATTTCCAAATCAACGACTCCTAATTTAATCACTTCTGAATTTACTACTTCTTATAGAGTACGTAATGAACTTTATTCATCTGTTGATATATTCAAGAAAAAAGGATTTTTGCCAACAATTTCAAAATTATTTGGATTACAAAATCACACGACTAATGTTCCAGATATAGAAGATATGTTAAAAAAATCAAAGGTGACAACTTATGGTTAAATCAAAAGAAAAAGTAATTCAAAATGTTGAAATTGACGTAGATAAAACAAATAATCGATATGATTATACATTTTATTCAAATGTTGCTCGAGCTACAACAAGCGAAGTAGATTCTTATATTGATTTTATGCAGTTTCCACCTGTAGAAAATATTGTCCCCACAGTGAGAATATTCTTATCACAAAAACATCTCAAGCAGTTATTCAATGTGTTAAGTAAATTGCCAGCAATTTCAGAACAAAATGAAGACGAATAAAAAATTTATTTTTATTATGACAAAATAGACTAATTGTAATGTTCATTTTTTATATAGCTCATGCGTCAATAAAATGCCCTGCGTTTCTAACGCAGGGTATGTCACTTCCTATCACTTCTGGAACATAACCAGCAATATCTAATTCACAACCTAAACCCTGCAATTTCAGGAACACCTATGATTGTTGCTAAATCTGCATTCAGGCATTTGTCAACACTAATCCGTTGAGGATTCTCTGACCCATGGAGGAACTCTAAAAAGTGTGGAAACACCCTTAAATTCTTCTGCCTGGAAAAATGATTCGCCACAGGGGTATAATCGACCCGGTGAGTAGAATCATCCCAAAGGTAAGCTCTTCGGCCAGATAAAGTTGTACTCCGCTAAAAA
>JAKRWB010000629.1 GCA_022353185.1 ANME-2 cluster archaeon
TGGCCACGAACTCGCCGTGTTTTATGGAGATGTTGATACCTTTTAGTACAGGAACCGCAAGTTTTCCCAGGTGATAGGTCTTTTCGACCTCTTGTGTGAATAGTACATCTTCCAGATGAACAGCCATTTCACTCTCCTCCTCTGTGATTTTCAATAACATCCTGTATCCCGGATGCAGTCAACTGATCTGTTATGACCGAATAATACGGTGAGAATTGCCACCATTTTTTCTTTCCGGATTCGATAAACAATTGTGTATCCAGATTATGTTTTTCACGGTCATGCCTTTGTTTGATAAGCAAATACCATGGCAACATAGGGGCAATTGATACAATCACTTTCCATTCCCCAGTCATAACTGAAAAAACAAGTAATGCAACAACAATTATTAGCATGATTGCAATTATTGCGATTGAAGGTTTATTCAATTTAAATATTTTAACTGACCTAATGTCACTGTAGTTTAGTAAGACATCTTTCAGCTGGAATGATTTTAAGTGGACACCGTTTTCATCAATCGAAATACTTGCCTGAAACATTTTTACTTCAAGGAAATAAAATAAAGAATACATTAACATGAGAATTGGAATCAATACTGCATAATCCAGATTCCGGCCCAACATCAAAACCAGATTTAAGCTTATAATTAAGCAAAAAGTGAACACGGATGTGTTAGCAGCAAACAATATATTGTTAGATTCAAATTTTTCAACATTTGATCGACCAGATGGAATCAGCGAAGGATTTTCAAAATCGACTTGCCTGTTCAATGTGTATCCCATTGGAGTTACACTCGGACACCATCCCATCATTTTTTTTATATTTTCGAGGTTGAATGTCATAGGCTCACCTCCAGTGTATTCTTCATCTCCTGCGGATCATCGACATAAACGTAAAGGGATACTTCATTTTTCAGTTTTGCAGTTATTTTGAGAGCACTACGGTAAGGTGTTGTCTTTTTACCAATGAAATATATCGATATATATAGTGACATAATTCCAATATACACGAAAACAATAGATATGGTATCCAATAACGAATAATTGCCAGCAAAGTAATGAGATGATACACTTATAATTCTATTCATAAATAATGCAGACATTATTATCACCATGAGAGGAAATATCCACCGAAACGAATGGTTGTAGTTCTTTACCACTTCAGTTTTCAGGATACTGTCTTTTGGAATTACGACAGACTTATGAAATGGTATATTTACTATTATCGAACCTGCGGTAAGCTCTGCATTTCTTTTGTAGGAATAATATAACATTAAAAATGATATGATAAAAAAGGCCATAGAAGAAATGATGTAAACGAAATTTCTAAGTATTGGGATAAAAAGGGCTATTATGAAAGATATTGCTATAACAATTAAAAACAG
>JAKRWB010000630.1 GCA_022353185.1 ANME-2 cluster archaeon
ACACCAACAGGACCTGAATAAGGACCATTAGCTTCAGCTGCTAAACCAGAACCAACAGTAACTTCAGTCGTATCATCAGCAGTTGATCCGTCATTATCTGTTACAGTCAATGTCGCAGTGTACGTGTCAGCAGTTGCGTAGGTATGAGATGGGTTCGGCTCGGTAATTGATTCACCGTCGCCAAAGTCCCAGCTATAAGTATACGGATCTGTTCCTCCGGAAGCTGAACCGCTAAAACTGATCGCAACACCAACAGGACCTGAATAAGGACCATTAGCTTCAGCTGCTAAACCAGAACCAACAGTAACTTCAGCCGTATCATCAGCAGTTGCACCGACACTATCTGTTACTGTCAAAGTGGCAGTATACGTATCATCATCTTTGTAGGTATGATCTGGGTTCTGCTCTTCACTTGATTTACCATCACCGAACTCCCAGTGCCACGCAGTATAGTCACCAGTACCGCCAGTAGCTGACCCTGTGAATCTGATAGGATATTTAATGATTCCTGTATAAGGACCAGCAGCTTCAGCTAATAAATCTTCAGCAGCTATCCCAACCCCCACTGTGATAAATAAAAACAATATCCCAACAATTAATAAATGTAATCTCCTCAATTTGTATCCCCTCAATTTTAAGTACAATATTCTATTTAGTTAAATTTTGTTTGTATCCGATATCCTTTTTCAAATTCGAATGTATCGAATAATGTGGGATTACCTGTAGTTGGGTACCTTCTGACTATTCTCTCAAATAGATAGTAAATTTCCAACCCCCGGATTGGCTGTATCCATATACACTGCAATATGAAAACAAAATTAATATATCTTTCGGATATCTCCTGCATTGAATTGTTCAAAATTTTTAGAATTATTAGATCAAAACCTTATTAGGTTCCTACAATTGCAAAAGGCATGGAGAGAGAAGGCACATTCGCCTCATAGAACAAATACTCAGCATCCTGGCCAATCTCCTTTATAATAATGATATCCCATTTACCATTGACGAATTGTTCGAGTTGTACATTTAGAATCTTGTTTTGAGTGATCCATTCCCAGTCTATTTTGAACCTGATTACCGCGTTATCCACATCTTCATCAGTTAAATTAAGTTCGATATTATCATACTCATATACCAGCCCTTTCGTGACAGGACCAGCCATTACAGAATGTTCTTTCAATAATTCTATGGTGATTTTCACGTCTTTTTTGGTAATTTTTGACCTGAAA
>JAKRWB010000631.1 GCA_022353185.1 ANME-2 cluster archaeon
AATCAGTGATGTTTTTATTAAAATATGTTACGAATTGTTTGAGAATGGATACTGTGCCCTAGTAAAAACTGGTCCCAAAATATTACGATAAAAATGTGTAAATGCAAACGCCATTGTAAGTTATTTTTATCTCTTTGGATAACCTTTTTTCTCCAGCACCCTCGGCCACACCGCCAGCCCGATAATCAGCACCAGCAGAAGCACGAACACCGAACCCAGATAAGTATCATTCAACGTATAAGCTTCCGAAACCGCCATCTTGCCGGATGACAGCGCATAGAACAACGCAGCTGCAACGATTGCCGTAATCGTGCTGTACATAAACGTATGTGAAAATTTCACAGCCATAATCAAACCGCCTCCTGGCGCTTCAGTTTAAACCGTTTGAGCAGCAGCGCATTCGTAGTCACTGACACCGAACTCATAGCCATGAACAGCGCCGCCAGTGCCGGAGCAATCAGGTACGGCCCGAACAGTCCCAGTGCAATCGGTATGCCCGCAGTATTATAAGCAAAAGCCCAGAACAGGCCCTGCTTTATCTTGCTCATGGTCCGCTTGCTCAGCTCGATGCTGGACACCACGTCCCGCAGGTCGTCCTTGATGAGCACTATCTGTGCCGATTCCATGGCAACGTCGGTCCCGCTGCCCAGTGCAATACCGATATCGGCCTGCATCAGTGCCGGGGCGTCATTGATACCGTCCCCTACCATGGCCACCCTCCGGCCCTCAGCCTGAAGTTTCTTCACCTCGTCAGCTTTGTCCTGGGGCAGCACCTCGGACAGCACCCGGTCGATGCCCACCTGCCTGGCAATGGCATCAGCAGTGCGCCGGTTGTCACCTGTTATCATGACCGTGGTGATTCCCATCTCCTGCAGGTACTTCACAGCCTGTGCAGAATGTTCCTTCAGGGTATCAGCCACCGCAATGACACCCATAAGTTCGTTGTCTTTAGCGATGAGCATGGCAGTCTTACCGTCGTTCTCCATCGCTTCCATGGTATTGTTCAACGGTGTCGGGTCCATCCCGTTATCGGTCATCAGCTTACGGGTACCCAGCAGCACCCTGCTACCCCCATACGTAACCTGAACCCCGTGTCCTGCTATGGCATCGAAGTCCTGTCCGTCCGGGATATCAATTCCCCTGGCGGCAGCCCCTTTTACTATGGCCTCACCCAACGGGTGTTCGGACCCCTTCTCGGTTATGGCCGCCAGTTTGAGCACTGTATCTTCATCAATCCCAGCCACCGGCACCACGTCGGTCAGTACCGGTTCGCCTCTGGTCAGGGTGCCGGTCTTATCGAACACCACAGTATCCAGTTTCTGCGCCATCTCCAGCGCCTCGCCGCCCTTGATGAGAATACCGTTCTCGGCTCCCTTCCCGGTCCCTACCATCACAGCGATGGGAGTGGCAAGACCCACGGCACAGGGGCAGGCTATCACCAGAACGGTGATGGATATCAGCAGTGCTGAAAGGAACGGGCTCTCAATACCGTAATTGGCGGCTATATCAAAACTCGTAAATCCGATAAAGTACCAGTAAAAGAATGCCAGAAGAGCAATTGTCATTACTGTAACTATGAAATGGCCAGCCACAATATCGGCAATCCGCTGTATGGGTGCCTTGCTGGTCTGGGCATCCTCCACCAGTTTGATAATCTGGGCCAGTGCGGTATCTGCACCCACTTTGGTAGCCCTGTACCTGAATGACCCGGTCTTATTGATAGTAGCACCGATGACCTCGCTGCCTTCATTCTTCTCAACAGGAATGCTCTCGCCTGTTAGCATGCTCTCATCAATAGCAGAACGCCCATCCACCACAATACCATCCACAGGCAGTTTCTCGCCGGGCCGGACCACTACGATATCCCCTGGCGTCACATTCTCAATAGGCACTTCTTTTTCAGTCCCGTCAACCAGTATCCTGGCCGTCTTGGCCTGCATCCCCATGAGCTTCTTGATGGCTTCCGAGGTCTTTCCCTTGGACTTTACCTCAAGGTACCGTCCCAGTATAATGAATGTTATGAGCATCACAGCAGTGCCAAAATACTTGTGCCCAAACCCGACCCCCAGGTCCATGAACACGCTGGCCGTGCTAATAAGATACGCTGCACCCGTACCAGAAGCGATGAGCAGGTTCATGTCAGTGGAGCCGTGAAGTAATCCCTTGTACGCTCCCGTAAAGAACTGGCGGCCCGGGAATATTATTACCAGGGTCGCAAATATGAACTGGAAATAATCATTGCCTAAAAAGGACATAATACCAGGTAGTGCATTCACCAGCGGAGCGATGTTCTGCCCCATCTCACCGATGGAGACCGGTACTGACAGGATAAGGGCAAATATGAGGTTTCGTTTCTGGGACATTATCTCCTTTTCACGTGCCTCACGCTCCCTGTCCACATCCACGCCTTTTTGCTCCTCGGCCCCATAACCTATATCGGTAACGGCTTTGATGATATCTTTAATTGACACTTTTGCAGAATCATATTCCACATATCCCTTCTCTGTGGTCAGGTTCACTGAAACGTTAATAACACCGTCCAGTTTGCGCAGTCCTTTCTCAATATTCTGTACACATGAAGCGCAGGTTATTCCTGTGAGATTCAGGGTCACGCTGTCCTTGACAACGCCGTAACCCAGGTCTGTGATGGTCTTTGTGAACTGTTCAGGGTTGACCTGGCCAGGGTCGTATTCAACGGCGGCTTTCTCAGTGGTCAGGTTTACCACTACTTTACTCACGCCGGGTAATTTGGCCAAA
>JAKRWB010000632.1 GCA_022353185.1 ANME-2 cluster archaeon
CTTGAAATCGAAAGCCTGCTTAAGCACTTGATTTTGACAATCCGAATATGCATTTTACCCTGATTTTTGAAATGGATACCATTTGTTCTAATCTATGAAATACAGAATAATAAATGCACAATAGTATTTCTTGAAATTGCACCTCACGATGAAGCATACAGGTAATTTTTATTCGAAGTATTTTCTTTTAAACTGACTGTTTTAGGGTTCTGTGAAATCTACAATAGCCCCCCTTATTTCACATATCCCCCACCTCAAGCTCTGCACATGAGTATCCACATGCATACAGTAGCATCAGGGCCGGGCAGCCGGACAAGTGCAAGCGGGGCAGCGAGTGGTGGATTGTCGCCATGGCTGTTAAAATATATAATTCAATCAATACTGCACCGCAAAGTACGCGAAGTTAAGGTAACAATGTCTTTGCGTCCTTTGCGGTGAGTTAACTCTACCCACATACAGCATTTTACTAAGACTTCCTCTATCCCCATCCCTGGTGCTGCTACATGACACCGGAATAGTTGTGCTGGGGGGCGGTGGGGTGTGGTCGGGGGCAGGGAATTATGATTAATTAAATGGAAACTCTGCTATTTTTCAGCCAGTTTTACAAGGATGTTCTCAAGTCGCTGGTTGTGTTCTTTCATCCATTGGTTGTGCTCATCTATACGCTGGTTGTGTTCTTTCATCGACTGGTTGTGATCTCTTTGTTCTCCGATAAAAGAATTCAATACATTTTTAATTTCTGGAAGAGCCGATGTATCTTTCTTTATATCTCCCAACAAATCGTTTCCTTTATCCAGCTTTCTGCTAATATCTGTAAGGTCATCCGTATACAGCCTTAGAAATCTTTGAGGCAGATAAATCTCAAAAGGTATTTCTTCGCTTTCGATATCATCCACATGCGCCCCCCTCAGATTCCCCTTAATTTTAAGTTCCTCTAAAAAATCAGCTATATTTCCATTATCGCCACAACAAACCATTTTTACGCTGCCGTCCAGATCATTAAAAACAAACCCTCTCAAGTCATAAAGCCTGGCAATATCCTCTACGAGAGCTCTGAAGCTAATATCTTGAACTTTTCCTGTGATCATCAAGTTGTAGCATTTCTGCATGAATAAACTCATGTATCCAAACAGTATTAAATTTAACCTCATATTTCCTCTCGCATAAATGCGATCTAATAATCCCGCCGCCTCAGTTTTATAGTACCGGGGGCTGCCCCATCCTCAATACCGCACCCTGTCCGTCCCAATGGATACTCCTGCCCACCGGACAAGTACAAGCGGGGCAGCCACAGGAGGGACGATGATGTTCATGGATAGGTACTGCTGTCTGGCCGCTATCAGGAGCTGCTCAATACTGAGGATGGAGACCGTTACATTATATGTTGGTATAATTAATTTAAGGCAACTTTACTAAACTCCCAAATGACCGATAGGTTCCTTCCCTTGCCGTAATTTGCTTCATTCATTAATCTCTCTCCTCATTTAAAATTTTTATAAAACATAATTGTCCTGAAAAAGTTTCCAACACCAGTTGAAAAACTCTTACCTGCATCCATAATTGGTTGAAAAATCGAAAACGTTTGTTCAGCTTGATTGGATGTTTTAGGAATATCATGATCAAGATATTGAAATAATCTTTCGATTTTAAGGTGGTGTCCTGAATTTCATGACCCTATACACTTTTTCTTCTATTAAGCCCGTTACTGATATTGATTTTAAGAAACACACTAAAATTACGCACACTGGCTCGCCGCCCAACGATTTTCCACGTTAAGCCACGATTTAAAGGGCACTGCCCTCAATACTTAAGAGACACGGTTACTTTTGCGCAACCCTCCTCCTACGTAACAAAAACCATATATTTTATGTATCATGAATATCTATGATAATATTGGATACTTGCATACTCCCGAGATAGTTATACCATACCCTACCAAATATATGTCCTATCCATTAACTATCCCTCACATCTGTTTTTTAGGCAAGTATCTATTCTAACCCTTCAGTATAACACTTACACTTATCCGCACCAATCGCAATAAGAAATTTAATAACGGTGTGCGGCGATTACCATAACCATGGAGTCAAAAATTGCAGTTGTTTTCGACAGTGCCGGCACCCTGTTACACATGAAAAGAGTAGCAAAGGACACTATCACAGGAGAAAAACTCGATGATATAATTACAACTGACCTTGTAGGACGACACCCTTACTGCGGACTGGTAATACTCCACACCGACCCTGACAGGATAATGAAATGCAATTCCCATAACAGGATATACAACTTTATTCAGGAAAATAACATCGAAATCGACCTGAGCTGCTCAAGCAGTCCCCTCACCCTGGACCAGGTGGAAAAAGCACTTGAACTTGATACCAGGACCACTATGCAGGACCTGCATGATGTGATTACAACAATAAGGAACAAATGTCCGGATATATTCTACCTGGGCGTAGGAATCATCGTGGAAATACAGTCCAACACAATTGTATATACCGTCTGTACGGGCGGAAGGCCTTTCACCAACACCCCGGCTGCCCTGAACACCTTAAAAGAGTGGGGTGTGGATACATTCATCGCTTCAGGGGACAGTATGCGCAATCTTGAGACACTCGCCCAGGTGGTGGGCATACCTGTTGAGCGAGTGTATGATGTGGCTACCCCCCGAAAAAAAGAATGGGTGATAAGGCACCTGAAAAAGCACTACGATAAGGTCGTCATGGTAGGAGATGGTATCAACGACATCCTGGCGCTACGGGAAGCAGACAAGGCCGTGCTGTCCATCCAGCAAATGGGGGCATGCCAGGAAAGATTGTCTGTTGAAGCCGATATCATCATCACAGACATCAAGCAAATAGTAAAAATAATTAAAGAAATGAAAGAACAGTAATTAAGACATAATTCAATTATAACCCAGGGCATCCACTATCCGGCCCATCTCATGCCCGGTAGTCTCAGTGCCCATCACATATCCTTTTGAATTAGCAAGCAGACCCGAACCCACCAATGGCGAACCCAGATTAACAGTCCCGATATTCACCGGAAGTCCGAAAAATTCACTCAGATGTTCCAGTTCAAACTCGTTAGACCTGGGATGAACCAGCACACCCGTATTGGTGACACAACCCGCCATTCCCACGGTCTTAAGTCCACCTACAGTGCCTCTGTGCACCACCACATCCAGGAACGTACCGATATCTTCCACGGCCTCATCAGATAGGTTTGGATTGACCAGTGCAACTGTATCATTTACCAGTACGTTATTACCCGCCGCTGTGTAAATACCCTTAAGTCTCTTAGCAGGCACATATTTTCTTATCCTGGCCAGTTCAGATTCATTGACCCGTTCTGAAACCATGAATCCCTTGCTGTTACCGCATGATAATGACCCGACCACGCTACTGCCATCAATAGATATCGGGATGGCTGTAACACTAAGAGCATTCTCAATGATTCGTATGAATTCATCATCAGCTTCACTGGGAACCAGCACAAAATCCTCAGTACACCTGGCAAAGACTCCAAGTACTGATATTCCCTGCAGGTTAGTCCTGTGTTCCATTATCTATCTCAAAAAAAGTGGGTGAGCCGTAGCAAAACTAAATAATCACTCGGCTGCCAGTTCGGCTTCTACAATACCATTTTCAAATTTCATGGCCTTGACCCGTATCTTATGGGGCGGTTTCTCTGACCCGTGCTCCCATATCTTTTCACTTATCTTAGGGTCAATCCTGATCAGTTCACGGTCTGTTTTAGTATGCTGCTCGAGATAATTGAACACCACTTTTACTGCCCTTTTGCTACGTAACCAGCGCGGCGCGTGCTTAGCATTCCTGAGTGGAATTGTATATACCTGTTCTTCACCAATTTTTACCATAACATTGCCCCCATTATCCTATATTCAAACTGCTACGTCTCCAATGCCGTCTCTTGGGATGGGACGCCACAGCCCGGTTGGTCTTAATTATGGCCCATGAAGGGACCCTCTGATTCTGATTGTGCGCCTTGGCCAATCGTATCTTCCTACCTTTTGTCTTCTGACTCATTTTACTACACCTATCTTCTGATAATATTAAGGGTATATTCGATCAATTACGTGTGATTGTATATGTTCTGGGAATGAACGCACCACAATACTCTCACCTTCATTATATTGTTTTCGTATGAACGCCCTGAGTTCGGCCTCATAGTCGGCTTTATCCACCGTATCACTTTGTGCCTGTACAACCTCCAGATGTTGCCTGACCAGTGCATCAATGGCTGAACGTCCGTACCCGAAAAGAGGACGTACATACATGATATTATGCCTGTCCTCCAGACTTTGTACCTGGGGCGGGGTAAGCAAGGGCACCCGGTCATCCCTGCGCGTGCCATCGGCCACCACATGCACATCAGATTGTGAACAAACAGCCTCCAGGGCCTGATGATGAAGATAATTGATAGCCCGCCCGGGTGAGCCATCCTCCATTAGCATTGTTGCTGCCTCCTCGACAAGAGAAGGGGGCAATGCCAGTACACTATGGGGCAACCCCAGTTTTGAGGCTGAATCTGCTGCAAATTCATGTGTTGGTGAGATTCCGAAGTTGATCGTAACAAGTTCTACCTGAAAAAATGGTTCCAGCAGGAGCGCAGCCAGTGAGCTGTCCTTCCCACTGCTGAATAGTACACTTACCCTCATTTGCGCGTAATGCTCATCTCGCGTTTTTTAGGCTGTATCTGCATCAGGAGATTTCTCAGTTTAGCATCGTCCAGTTTGCCCTGTAACCTGCCTGATTGTGCCAGTCCAACAAGCTGGGCCTCAACATTTTCAACCATCTCAGGTTTGGTCATGCGCAGGGTATTCATACGTTCCCTGGCTTCTGGGGTAAGGATTGAACGCATTATAGCCTGCTTTTTGGCTTCCATTTCAGCCCTGGCCTGTTCCTGTTGGGCCGCAGCCTGGGGATCAGGCATTTGTCCCTGTTGCTGCTGCTGCCGCAACATCTCCATTTTTCGACGCCTTATTTCTTCAAGTTCGTCTCCGCCCATTATCAATCCTCAGGTAAATAACTATTTCAGTATTCAATTAATACTTCTCAAGACCAGGATACTGTTCCAGTAAACCTGCCTTTGTTTCATGTGCTATGTTGTCAAGCAAAGACCTGCCTGCAGGAGATATTATTCTACCCTGTTTTTGGGTTTTTAGAAGACCTGCTTTCTCAAGCTGCTGGACTGCTTCACTGATGACAGACCCACTACCCTTTGCATGGATGGCAGTTGCTGAACCTCTGCGCTTTTTACCGCCATAGAAACTTCTGAGCCTGGATATGCCTACTGGACCGTCAATATATATCCTGCGTGCGACAGACGCGCACCTGGTATAGAACCAGTCTGGGTCCATGGGTGATAGTTCTTTATGAACACCGGTCTTGACATGTGCAGACCATTCAGGTGCTTCCACCATGTTCTCATCTTTCAATTTCCGTGCTACATTCTTAATCAATGCATCTGCAGGTACATCGTACAAAGTTGTCATTATAATTCTCCGGTTTGATAACTCAAATGATTATTGGTATTTTAGATAATTCTAAGAGGCTTCGTATATGAAGGTAAGGTTGATTAATCTATCGGCTAATATAGATTATTTTCGCCCTCTTTTCTGGTATAATACAGCATTGCTTCCCCGTATTTCCACAAGCTGGGTGCCAGTCCGGCTTGAAAGTTCCTCGGCTAACGCCATGCGTTCAGTACCACCCGCCGCAGCTGATTTAAGTATCTTTATTTTAACCAGTTTATTTTGCTTGAGTTGTTGTAACAGTTCTTCAACAAGCGAGTCACTGATGCCACTTTTACCCACATTCAATATAGGGCTCAAATGTACAGCATCACGTTTCAGGTCATAAGTTGTTCGATTCATTTAATTCACTCAAAAAAGTAGTACTTTCAATATCACAAGAGTTCCTTTACCTTCTTGGCAGCCTTGTCCAGTTCAAGCAATATCAATCCAAGTCCTGCTTCGGGTGTGGTCAACACTACCAACAGGGCCTTTGGCCCCGCACCTGTGGCAATCAGTTTGCCATGGTCCGATTCTACAATGACCCGTTCAGGAATGCCTTTTCCCAACTCTGTGGTTGCGGTCTCCGCTGCACCCAGCATGGTGGCTGACATTGCGGCAAAAGTCTCTGCATGTTGTCCCGAAGGCATAATAGCTTTAATTAACAGCCCATCACGACTGGCAGCAGCGCTGGCTTCGACTCCACCCACTTGCCTAAGGTCAGTGAGCACTTTCTCCAACATCTCTATGGTCGAATCCATTCTAGTTGCCTCCGGTTATTTTTGCAATTAACATATCAAATGCTTCATATATACCTTTCTGACTGGTGGCCACTGTTGGAACTATAGGTACATCTTCTGGCATATTAAAATGATTGCGAATCTCATCTACAGACAAGGCACCCGGCAGGTCTTGCTTATTGGCCACGATAATATATGGCAACCCATACCCCTTGGTAATTTCCAGCATTTGCTTGGCCCTTATAAAATCTTTTGGTAATGTGGAGTCAACCACCAGGAATATCCCCATGGCTTCACCACTTATCATCTTAATAATGGGATCGAAACGTTCCTGGCCCGGAGTCCCGAAAATATCAGCACTAAAGCCTTTATAGTCGATATGACCGTGGTCAAGAGCAATTGTGGTACCAAGTCGGTCCACGGATACTGCTCTGGTAGATATGGAATGGATAAAAGATGACTTGCCTGCATTAAATGGTCCCGTAACCAGTATCTTTGGAATATATATCCTTATACCGCCCGGTCGCAATACCCTAAACAGCATTGAGTGCATTTCCACGTTTGACCAATCCGCTTTAAGCACACCGAAGTACTGCCCGAATATGACACGTTCCGCTATACCTCCAATGCTTATGACACAGTTGAAAATATCATTCTTCATGCTTTTCAAGGTACTTTCTTCATAGGGCCATGCTGTGAAGTTGTATATTATCACATGTTCCCTTATCATTGCCATCCTGTTCCACATCTTTACAGCATTAATGGTATTCTCTTCACCACACAGGTCCATTATTGATGATAAAGAACCGACCATAATGATTGAACCTTTTGGCACATCCTTCATGGCACGATCAATCATCTCAGTCATGCTATCAATGCTCTCAGGATTAGAGACCACATAATTCTCAGTTGAAAGTCCTCCAATTAAGGATGAAAATCCATCAATTATTAAAAGCTTATCATCGAATTGTTTGATATTCCACCCAAATTCATGGACCTGGTCCTTTATGGTTTCCGGGTTCGCACTGGATGTCACATACACGCAAGTACCACCCTTTGCGAGATTGTGATAAAGGGTCTGCATACCGAACACATCACCTTCAACACCAGGATTGATGAAATACATCAGTGATTTCCCTTTCGGAATTCCTCCGTTCAGGAATTCGTCCAGTTTTGGTATACCAGTTTCAACCATCACTGCTCACCATCCATTAATACAAGTTTCGCTCCTTCAATTGTGTACTCATACCAGGGGGATGGTTTCTTGTTCATGCCCGTTGTCCTGATGAAATGATTGTCATTTTCCTGTCGTATTTCAATTACACCATCAAAAAGTTGTTTTAAGGTGGCAACAGCCTGGTTATCATGCATCCCATCTTCAACAACGTAAATACCAATTGCACCAGCAGCTTTTACCCTGCCAGTGAAAACATGCAGGAACCGGAAAACAGTCTGGATGTTGGAATACATCAGGATAGTAGATAGTGAGTTAATACATAGCCAAGTCTTGCGTATGTTCTTTTTCATCCAGAATTCTTCTAGGAATTGGCTGATTTTAACCCCGATACCTGTCAAATCAACAGGACTGGAGGCTCTCCTGATGGTTGCTGTATCAGATGTGGGTACCCCCAACGTTTTAGTCACACAATCTACAATGCCAAGATGGTCCAGGGGAATTTCCATATTATTAAAATTAAACCAATCAATAACATTCTCGCCGGGTTCCCGTGTGGTGACGATTACAGCAGCATCCCCTGCTGTTAATCCCTTGTAGACAATATTGTTGACGATGGTTTCTTTACCGCTCATGGGCGGTCCGATAATCATTATATTTGAACCACCTCTTACCCCGTTTAAGTTCTCATCCAGTTTATCAATGCCCAGGGAATAACTTTCCATCTTTTTTGTCTCCAATGATAACGATAATAAATTTAATATAATTATTTTTCAAACGTATTTATCAGTTTCTGTCTATTAATATATCTATTAATGAACTTACAGTTAAGTTTACCTGCCGATATTAAGTTAAGGACTTTACCCCATATATATTTTTACTACATAAATATTATTTATTTTTTCAGTGTGTATTAAAATGTTGCTTTTAGACACTGTGGTTCAATTTTATTCCGGGCTGACCTTCATGTACTCCCGCAACACTGTTGTGGCGTATGCCCCCTTTTGCAAGTCAAAATCCAGTTCCACTGCTGTACATCCAGGATTCAATGTATCCTCCATCACCCTGAATAACGGGTCGACAGGTATAATAATCTCACGGCGCAGACCCCTACTGGCCAGTTCTGGCAAACCAGGCATCCTGAACCCGTCCACATCCACTTTTTTCTCTTCGATCACTGCCTGCTCAATCTCCCCGGGCACCCCTTCTCCCATGGGCGTTTCATATCCGTAAACCGGCGCAGTCACAAATGCCCGGCCTCTCTGTACCAGGTTATTGATACCATCAAGTGTGTCCTCAGCCACCATCTGCGTTCTTGTATGGTCAGGGAGCCCTGCAGCGTTCTTGAAACAGACAATATCCCCAACCAGTGCCTCGTTGATGGACAGCCCCCGTTCCAGCCTGCGGCTGATTATGAGATTGAACAAAAAAGACTGGTGAGCATGCACGAACATCTTCCTAAGATTTGGAGACAGTGACATAAAAGCACCTGTATAATTCCCTGGCTTTTCCACCAGATGACTCATCATGGCACGCTCGTACCTCAGGCGCAGCGGATACGTATCAAGCCCGCCCTTGAAATCAAGTGTATCCAGCACATACTGCCGGACCTGCCGGGCATCCTCTGATTCCCCTGGACAAGGGCGGGCTATGTAGTCGAGGGCAGCGCCTTCTATGTCTCCTTCAACCAGCTTTTTACCCACTAAATGAGTAATTGGGCGCTGGATGCCAAATCTCTGGATGCCGAAGAAGTTGGGTACTCCACCACGTTCTTTGATCTGTGAGGACGTGAGCCCCATCAAAGTGTTTACTTCATCCACTGGCTGTGCTATCTTACGGATAATTATCCTGAACCGGTTCCCCCACAGGTCGCCCAGGCTCACTTGTTTATTCGACCGCCCCACAGGAGTAATGGTAACATCCCTTAATTTAATGCGCTCAAGTTCAGATTTGTCCATATCATATATGCTGATCTTCTGGGTGGTCAGTGCCTGTTTGTCCTTGGTGCCCGCCCAGCCAATGCGCTGCTGGCTGATGCGGAGTATTCGGGATATGTCCCGTATCAGATGATGGGTGTCCCAGTTCTTTTTTGCCAGGGTGCAGATGAGATATTTCCCTGTATCCTGCTCTTCCCTGTTTGTTAGCTCTTCTACTACGAAATCCTCGGGCACCTGCCTGATAATCCCACCCAGGCCGGGCGTGTTGGTGGCATATACAAGTACGCCGGTGTCCTGTTCAATCTTTGGCGATGTGGGTGAAGTGGTCATAGTGATGTTGATGGTATTGATGGCTGATGTATCTTTTTACTGATATTGACCCTTGAACCTGGATAAACTGTACGAATATATTTATAACTCCCAATGGATTGTTACATACATGATAACACACGACCTTCTCATAATCGGAGGCGGACTTGCCGGGATGCGGGCCGCCCTTGAAGCCGGAAAAAACGTGGATGTTGCCGTGGTTTCCAAGATACACCCTTTACGTTCCCATTCGGGAGCGGCCCAGGGTGGAATAGCCGCTGTACTGGACGGCTGGGCACAAAATATCGGGGACTCCCTGGAATCGCATATCCAGGACACTGTCAAAGGCAGTGATTATCTTGGTGACCAGGATGCCATCGAGATACTGTGTAATGAAGCACCCGGGGATATCAGGGTACTGGACCGCATGGGCGCTTTATTCAGCAGGACAGACGAAGGCCGGATAGCCCAGAGAGACTTCGGCGGCCACAGTTATGCCAGGACATGTTATGCTTCCGACAAGACCGGCCATATACTGCTGCAGACCCTGTACGAGCAGATGATGAAGCAAAGGGTGAAAGTATATCCTGAATGGCATGTGGTCTCACTTATTATCCATAAAAATATCTGTAGGGGACTTGTGGCATATGACATGGTCAGGGGAGAACTGCAGGTCATCAGGGCAAAGGCCATATTATTCGCTACAGGCGGATATGGGCGGGCTTATGGAATTACCTCAAATGCCCATGCCAATACCGGGGACGGACTGGCACTTGCATATCGGGCGGGTGTGCCGCTGCAGGACATGGAATTCGTTCAATTCCATCCCACCGGACTGTACAGGCACGGGATCCTGATAACAGAAGGGGCAAGGGGGGAAGGTGGATATTTAATTAATAAAGATGGCGAGCGGTTCATGGAACGGTATGCGCCAAATAAAATGGAACTTGCCTCCAGGGATGTAGTTTCCAGGGCGGTCCAGACCGAGATAGATGAGGGGCGGGGAATAGACGGGCATGTCCACCTGGACCTGAGGCATCTGGGAAAAGAGCTCATCATGTCTCGGCTCTCCCAGATACATGACATTGCCCTTAGTTTCTCGGGTATCGACTGTACCGTAGACCCCATTCCTATTCAGCCTACAGCCCACTATTCCATGGGCGGCATACCTACAGATGTAGACGGCAGGGTACCAGGTTTCAGCGGTCTGTTCGCGGCTGGGGAATGTGCCTGCGTGAGTGTGCATGGAGCTAACCGCCTGGGCGGTAATTCGATGCTTGAGACCATAGTGTTTGGGAGGCGTGCCGGGATAAAGGCAGCAGAGTATGTAAAAAAGACTACACTGCAACCTATGCCTGCAGATGCACTGCCCCTCATTGAGCAAAAGATCAAACTAATGATAAACAACAAAGGCGAAGAGAATGCAGCCAACATCAGTGTTGAACTCCAGTCGAACATGACCCTGAAGTGCGGAATATTCAGGGATATTGATGGACTGACCCAAATGCAGCAATTAATAATAGCACTAAAAGAACGGTTCAAAAATATTGGGTTAAGGGACTGGGGAATGACCTTCAATACCGAACTTATTGAGGCCCTGGAACTTAAGAACATACTGGATTTTTCCCAGATCATTGTAGCCGGGGCCCTGGCAAGGGAAGAAAGCAGGGGAGCACATTCACGTACTGATTTCCCGAACCGGGATGATGAGCACTGGATGAAACATACACTGGCATACCAGGGCGGGCAGGGACCTGTGCTGGACTATAAGCCGGTTATCATAACCAGATACAATCCACAAAGGAGGGTGTATTAGATGCGGGTCACATTCAAGATATTCCGGTTCAACCCTGACCTGGACGTGAAACCTTATCACCAGGATTTTGAACTGGATGTAGCCAACGGTATGACCATACTGGACTGCCTGCAAGAGATCAAGAACAATCAGGACGGCAGTCTGACCTTCAGGCGTTCCTGTAGAAGCGGTATCTGCGGTTCATGTGCTGTACGGGTCAATCACAGAGCCATGCTGGCATGCAAGACCCAGGCACTGGATGTGGTTATAGATGGGGTGGTGCTGGTGGAACCTCTTGTCCACCTGCGGCCAATAAAAGACCTGGCTGTTGATATGGAGCCTTTTTACCAGACCATAGAAAAGGTCCAGCCATGGCTGGTCACCGACCACACCACTGAGGAAATACCAGCCATAACCTCCCAGGATACTGAAAAGCTGAACAAGGTCAGTGACTGCATTTCCTGTGGTGCGTGTTATTCAGATTGCAATGTTATAGATGTAGACCGCTCCTTTGCAGGCCCCTCTGCCATTGCAAAGACATACCGGTTCGCCTGCGATCCCAGGGACATACTGGGCAGTGAACGGATAAAACAACTGGTCGAGAGCGGGCTCTATAAGTGTCCGGTAGACCAGGAATGTGAGATCGCCTGTCCTAAAGACATATCCCTGCGAAGGGATGTGATAGAAGAGTTAAGGTGCACTGCGGTAACAGGGGATTTTGGCCCCCTGCCTGCCCACAAACGCCTCATCATGTCAGTACTGGATACGGGCGCCAGCGTTCCTGTGACCACCACTCCTGCCGTGGACATGTATAAGGATCACGAACATGATTTCCACGGAATAAAAGAACTATTTATCAAGGAATTCGAGGGTGAAGCTGTAGCAGAAGTGGTACTGTTCTTTGGCTGTATCATTAATCGCAGGCAGCAAGATACGGCTGCTGCCATTATCAATATTTTCCAGCACAACAAAGTGGCGGTACATATCCCGAAAAAACAAGTCTGCTGCGGCAGTCCTTTCATGAGAGTAGGTATGCGGGAAACAATGAAGCCTTTTGTGACCCAGAATTTCGAGATATTCAATACCTACGCCAACAATGGGGTCACCCACATCCTTACAAGCTGTTCAGGCTGTAACTCCACGTTCAGGCATGATTACCCTGCACTGGCCATGGAATACGGGCTTAATTTCGATTTTGAGATATATGATGTTGGAGAGTATATGACCATGATGGATGAGGATGGGACATTGAACCTTAAAGATATGAAAAACATTCCAATGAAAACTATGTATCACTATCCCTGCCATATCAGGGCCAGCGACCTGGACGAATCCATCTATGTCAACCTTATCAGGAAGATACCAGGCATAGAACTGGTACAGGTACCCTCCTCAGGACTATGCTGCGGGGGAGGGGGAGGTGTACGTGCTGCATATCCTGATATATCTGACAAACTGGCCATTCGCAGGATGGAAATTGCACGGGATGAGGGGGTAGATGGTCTATTGACCAACTGTCCTTTCTGTATCCTCTCGTTTGAAAGGGGTTTGGGGTTGAAAGAAGAGGCTGGTGAAGCCATGGATTTTGGGATATTTGATTTTTACAAGATATTTTCAAGGGCATTTGGTGAAGATGAAATGATCAAGGAGGGTTATTAATTGCTGGATAAGCTGCTGGGAAAAAAAGTACTTGAAGAGCGTATCCAGGCTTTAGAAGCACAGGTCGAGATGTTGAAGTTGGAAAAACAATCCATAATAGCCAGACAGGCATCTAAAGATGAAACTGCGCGTAAGGCCGTTTCACAAAAGCAGGTTGTGGAAGTGGAGTTGAACACTGAGAGGATAAAAATTAAGACCCTGGAACATGAGATATCAACTCTGCGCACTGATGCGGCCGGGAAAATTACCTCTCATAACATAAGCAGCATCTCCCGCAAAAGCCTGGACAATTTTCTTTTCCAGATAAGTTCTGTAAGGACACGGAATAGCAATCTGGTCACCGTATATCTTCGCCCGGGAGATTCGCTGTCAGACCTGGATGGCTCAAACGAACTGTTTGAAAGGCTAGGTCCAGAAAAAGCAGGTATCATCGATAAGATAGACTCGTCCACCGGTATTGCAGTCTTCTATGATACGAAAGGCATGGTCAGGGAAGTTATGGCGCTGTACCTGCCTGTGGACATATCCTCCTGGCAGGTGGATGACAAATTCCAAACCACACCCCTCAATATGATGATGGAAACAAATGTTAACCTCTGTGTAATTATTGCCCATGCAGGAGAATCATTTATCGGATTTACCGGTAGTCCTGAATCGTTCGAAGTCCATAAGATAATCAGAAGTAGTGTTAAAGGAAAGCATACCAAGGGAGGCTGGAGCCAGCGCAGGTTCGAGCGCTTGAGGGATGAAGATGTGCAGCATCATGCAGAAAAAGTAAGTGACACGCTAAAGGTCATGATCCAGGAGGTAGATGATAGGATTGACTTTATAATGGCTGGAGGCGATTCCCGGCTAATTCATAAGATACTCAAAGATATTGATAATCCCATGATTGATAGAAAATTTGATGTTTCTGTAGATAAGAACAACATTAAAGGGATATTGAGGGAAGTGTGGTCTTCTACACGGTATGAGCTGTGATTGATATTTTATTTAAAAATAATACCATATTGAACTGTATTCATCAATATCGTCGCCATCCAGGTACAGCCGTTCCAGGTAATCATAGATGGACACATCCACATAGTTATAGGGTTCTACCAGTTCAAGGTTGGACTCCCAGGGATAAAAACGATATACTCGCCTGCCATTTGGCAATATCATTATAACCTCATGGTCCTGCCACGCCCTCAGGTGTGACTTGCCCAGCCTGGGTACGTTGAACACAGGTTCATCGGTTCTCTCCAGTCCCGGCAGAAGCCTGGCCTCTTCTTTGTGTTCTTGCTCTATCCTTGAGATCGGGACCCGGTAATCTATGGTCTCATCCTTACCCTTGGTGTTGAAAGTATAATACGGGTCTATCCCTGATTTCTTCATGGTTTTGCGCAACAGGCATGATTCAAATTTCTTACTATTATAATAGGTGAAGACCTGCTGGTTATAAATATTAATACCCTGTTTCTTGATATTTGAAACCACTTTCAATACATCAGGAGTGATTTCAGTGGGGTGCTGGAAATGGGTCATCAGGCATAATTCCTGTTCACCCAGGCGATGATATTTACTGAACACATCTAAAAGCCCGTCAGTGAACCGGAAAGGAAGCGTGACCAGAGTCCGGGTTCCGATCCTGATACGTTCAATATGCTCAATATCAGATATTTTACCCAGCAGCCAGTCAAGATAAGAATCGTTTAGTGTTAACGGGTCCCCTCCCGTAACCAGCACTTCGCTGATATGTGGATTATCCGCAACCCAATCAATGGATTTCGTGATCACATCCCTGGTTATTTCACTGTCGTCAATGGTTTCAAGTTCCCAGTTGCGCTGGCAGTAAACACATATCTGGGGGCATGATTTGTAAGGTTTGAGGATAAGTATCTTGGGATATCTACGCGTGATTCCTTCAATTGGACTGGTCGATTCCTCTTCCATGAAATCCATGCTGATATCTTTTTGTTTGCTTTCATAGAAGTTCTTGCAATAATTCGCACTGGGAAGTACCTGTGCCCTGATGGACTGATCGAATTGTTTGAGGTTTTCACTGTCAAACAAAGAAAGATAATAAGGTGTTATCTGGAACGGGATGTGATACTTATCGGCCAGTTTTAGACCTTTTTGTTCATCCTTGTCAAGTTTTACCATACTCTGCAGTGTACTGATATCTGAGATGATATGTTTCAGATGCCAGTGATAATCGCTCCAGTCCCCTTCATCGGCTCCAAAATGTTGCAGGATGAGTTCCTTTAGCATGGACCTGCGATGTATCAGGTCAGTTTGCAGACCGGTGCGGTATTTCTCAAAGAACGGCTCCATCCGACCTGCATAGTCATCCAGGAACTTCATACGCTCAAGTGCCGCATTCTTTCCTGTAAGCACCAAAAACGAGGGTACTTCCTTGGCTGAATATAGTCCTGACCTCCCGCTGATACCCCGGAACAGGTAGATGAACTCAAAGATGAATCCTTTCCTAATATTCCTGGGTATCCTGCTCTCTTTCGCCATTCTGGATAACATTTTCAGGGCAGAGAACCGTACCTGTTTTTCATTTTCAGTCCTTATAATGGTTTTGAACACCCTGATGCAGTCCCTTGCATTCTTTTTTTCCAGTATGTTCATATTTTTGAAATGCCGGTTAGAATAAACACTGAAAAGGGCTGCATCAACATTGTTTAAATACCGGGACAATTTATCCCTGGTGACATGCAGGTCTTCACTTAGCCTGAGAATATTGTAAATTTGTGGATTAGACTCCCACAATACCTCAACGAGTTCATCTTTAGTTGCCGTTATCAGTTCCTTCATATCCATTACCTGTGTATTACGGGCCGTTATTTCAATTTCGACACTTTAACGTGTACGTATTATCTCGTGTCAAAAAATGTTTGCTACTGCTGAATGTAAACCGACAGGAAGAGTGTAACCATCAATATACTAAACCACATCTATTTGATGCAGTCAAGATATATAAAAGTTACACAAAATATATGCGGTTTAGTACTATGGCGTCAATCTAGCATCTGTGTCAATAAAATTAGACAGCCAAACGCTAACATTCTCCTCGGACACGTCATCAAAC
>JAKRWB010000633.1 GCA_022353185.1 ANME-2 cluster archaeon
TGGAGAAAAAATGGAGGAACAAGAAGTTATAAACCCGGCCCACGGTTCCGGTGAAAAGCGGATGCAAATAAGAGAATCAGCAAGAAAAATATTCGACGGCGCAGCTAACGCAGGCCATGATATCAACCATTCACTACGGGTCATGGACTTGTGCATCCACATTAGCAGCATTGAAGGGGGTGACTCCGAGATATTGGAGGCTGCGGCACTTCTCCACGATATCGGACGTCCCGCACAACTCAAGGATCCAGCAGTTGATCATGCAACCTTATCCGCGCAATTGGCACCCGATATACTTAGTGGTGCAGGCTTCGCGTCTCAGAAAGTACCCGCCGTGGTCTATGCAATAAAGCATCACCGCTACAGTTTTGGACTAACACCGGACACACTGGAAGCAAGGATACTTCAAGACGCTGACAGGCTGGACATTTCTGGGGCTGTGGGTGCAGCCATGACCTTTGCATATTCGGGTGCAATGAACCGTAAATTGTACCATTCCAGCGACCCCCTGGCAGAGCACAGGCAATTGGACGGGGATAAATATGCACTGGACCATATCCTCTCAAAACTTATGCATCTGCCAGGTTCAATGCATACCACCACAGCCCGCCTGATGGCTGAGGAGCGCAACAGGTTCTTGAATGGATTTGTGGAGCAATTGGTACGCGAAATAACATTTGGCAGGAGGCAGGCAAATGAGTAAACCGGTAACGCCACTCTTGACCGTGGACATATTAATCGTACAAAGTGGGAAGCTCGTCCTTATTCGTCGCAGGAATCCTCCGTACCAGGGCCAATGGGCACTGCCTGGAGGGTTCGTGGATGTGGGTGAGACCGTGGAGGAAGCTGCTATGCGTGAAGCACACGAAGAGACAGGGCTTAATGTGGATTTGAAAGGACTGGTCGGGGTGTTTTCTGAACCTGACCGCGACCCCAGAGGTCATACTGTTAGTATCTGCTTTGCTGCAATGGGCCAGGGCACGCCGCAAGCGTCTTCGGATGCACAGGACGTGGCGCTGTTCGACCTTGACGACCTGCCACCTCTGGCCTTCGACCATCTGCAGATTATCAATATGGGGCGGCAGAAAATGCGGGAACTTATACTTCAAGCTCCGCATTGATGCGACGCAGTACCTCTAACATCATGCTCTGCACATCTTCGGTATGGCCTTCACTGGCGTCCTCATCTTCCACATCCAGTAGGATGCTTATGTTTTTCGTAATTTTTTCCAGTATGTCAAGCATCTCGTTTTTTGAAATAAGCCCGCTGTAATATGAATAGAACAATGTAGTGCCTGAGCGCACCAGTTTATTCTTGAACGAAGCCCGGGCGTTGGACACCTCCTGCCTTGAATAAGGTTCATTGCAAAAAGGCACAAGCTCGGGCAGGTTTTTTCCAATCCAGGTCATCTCGCTACGTCCCTGTGCATTCTTGAAATCGGCACAGAGCCTGGCGATAACCCATTCCCGGGCCGTAAGAAGCGTAGTCTGTTTTAAAAACCGGGTGACCTGGGAATGGTCTTTTTTTTCCATTTTCTTGAATTTTTCGTACTTCATGGTCTTCCCCTCAATGTATGACAACCATTGTATTACACATAATCTTACTTCATATGGTTTAAATATATTATGGACAACATTTTAAGTCCGATGAAAATACTTCTTCCCATTGACGGGTCTGAATATTCTAAAAAGGCGGCCCAGGTAGCTTTAAGAATAGCTAAACTACACTCTGGCCAGATTTTGCTTTTGCATGTAATAGCCCCTTCAGGTCAGGAAAGGAAAAAGTGGATGGTGGAAGGGGCCGAAAAACTGCTTCAGGTCTATAAGGAATCAATGGTGAACGAGGGTTTGGATGAAGCTTGCATAACCACTCTTATTGAAAACGGGGACCCTGCAGACCAGATAATTGACACCGCAAAAATAAAGGGTGCTACCAGGATAATCATGGGCACACATGGCAAGACCGGAATTAAGAAGCTGGCAGGCAGTGTTACCGAAAAGGTGCTTCGTAATTCAAAGGTGCTGGTACTGGGAGTACCTCCTAACTATGAGATTTGAAGGATTTTATTAAAGAAAGGGAGTTAGTTAATATGACCGGGCCGTATCTGGCAGGTGTTGATATTGGCGGCACAAAAATAACCGTAAGTCTGGCAAACACCAATGGAATTTCAGTCAAGGTTTATCAGACTGTCAGATTGGAAGGCAGCCATACGGCAATACCTGAACAAGTTGATTTCCTGATAGGATATGCCTGTGACCAGATAGGAGTTCAACCGGATGATATCATGGCCGTGGGTGTGAGTTCCTGCGGACCTTTTATGAAAGAAATGGGTCAAGTGCAATTGGTGGCGCCCAACCTGTGCGGCGGGCTTGTAAAAGATAGAGATATTATTCCCAATAACTGGACCCGGATACCATTAGAATCAGTTCTGTCCCGGCGATGGGGCACATTGAAGATAGAGAATGATGCTGTGGCTGCAGTTGTGGCCGAACGGCTGTTCGGGGCAGGCAGGGGTGAAGACGATCTGGTATATGTCACCTGGAGCACTGGAATTGGTGGTGGTGCTTATGTCGATGGCAGGCTGATACATGGTAAGAATGGCAATGCCCCTCATATCGGGCACATTTACCTGGCAGAAGCGGGTCCACAGTGCGGTTGCGGTAATTTTGGGGACATGGAATCCCTGGTGTCCGGGGTGGCTATTGCCCGGGATTATGGCGGGGGAGGGACTGCAGAGGATGTGTTCAAAGCTTACCACAGCGGTGATGGGAAGGCTAAAGAGATAATCAGCAAGGCCATAAGGAACTTTGCAAGGGGCCTGGCATCCATTAATGCCATACTGGATACTGGGGTTATTGTGATAGGTGGCAGCGTATTCATGAATAACATCGACATCCTGCTGCCCGGCATTAAGGACGAGTTCTACCGGTCGTTCCCTGTGCTGTCAGAAGGTGTGGATATAAGGCCATCCGCACTTGGTACTTACCTGGGAGACATGGCTGCTTTGAGTCTGGTCATGCCTGATGACTGGATACGAAAATGGCAGGAAAACGAGCTGTGGGAACTTTCACCTCCAGCGGTTGTGCTGGATAGGTAGCGGCAGGGTAA
>JAKRWB010000634.1 GCA_022353185.1 ANME-2 cluster archaeon
GCCCGAAGGACTACATACATGTTCGGTCCGCTACTGGCTATCGTTAGAAAATATTGAGTCCACGTATGGAGCCCGAAGGGCTGCATACGTGTGCAGCCCGCTACTGGCTTGAGTAGGATGGGGCCGCGGAGATTCGAACTCCGGTCGCAAGACCCCCAGCCTTGCAGGATGGTCCAGGCTACCCTACGGCCCCAAAAAGATGGTTTTGGTGCTCTTACTATACCTTTTCACTATTTTACCTTTTCTGATGAATCCTTATTTTGCAGGTAATTTTGTAACATTATTACTTTCACTCCGCTTGGCTGCATATTATATCAGTTCATGAGTATTGTAAATAACACCAATAACACCAATAACACATATCGGCTTCATAATCAGCAATTTATGGTATCAATATGCACCAGACACTTCAGAAATACTTTGGCTATACAGAATTCCGCCCCCTCCAGGAGGACATTATCAGGGATGTCCTGAATAAAAAAGACACGTTTGTATTAATGCCTACTGGAGGCGGGAAATCGCTATGTTTCCAGCTTCCTGCACTTCTCATGGAAGGGCTGACCGTGGTCATCTCACCCCTCATTTCATTGATGAAGGACCAGGTAGACAGTTTGAGGTCAAATGGCATAGCTGCAGCATATCTCAATAGCACTCAATCCCCTCATGAGGCATCTGAGATCACATCTGCTATTCTGGATAAACAAATAAAGATACTTTATGTGGCTCCAGAGCGGCTATTGATGTCACAGACACTTGGATTATTAAATCAGGCGAAGGTCAGCCTGTTCGCTGTTGATGAGGCCCATTGTATTTCGGAATGGGGACATGATTTCAGACCTGAGTACCGCAGGATCAAGACATTGAGGTCACGATTTCCGGACGTTCCAATAATAGCCCTGACTGCAACAGCTACCACAAAAGTACAGGAAGACATCACCACGCAACTGAACCTGACCGGGTATAATACCTATGTGGCAGGTTTTGACCGGCCAAACCTTTTTTATCAGGTCTGGCCCAAAAAAGATGCCTATTCTCAATTACTTGGATACCTGAAAAAGCGCTGGGGTACTTCCGGTATCATCTACTGCCAGAGCCGGAATACTGTGGATACACTTACAGCAAAGCTTCAACGTAGCGGTTTTCGGGCCTTGCCGTACCATGCAGGCCTGTCCGATATCCAGAGGGCCAAAAACCAGGAATGTTTCATTAAGGATGATACTGATATCATTGTTGCCACCATTGCCTTTGGTATGGGTATCGACAAACCCAATGTGCGTTTTGTTATCCACTATGACCTGCCTAAGAACCTTGAAGGTTACTACCAGGAAACAGGGCGGGGTGGCCGGGACGGTCTGGAATGTGACTGTATCCTGTTCTTCAGTCATGGGGACCGGTATAAAATCGAGTATTTCATCAACAAGAAGAATAGCAAGAAAGAGCAGGACATTGCAATGGCCCAGCTAAGAGCAATGACCAATTACTGCGAAAGCAGTAGCTGCCGCAGGGAAGTATTGCTCAGTTATTTTGGTGAGGAACCAGCTGGAAGAAATTGTGGTAAATGCGATGTCTGTATCTCACCCAGAGAAACCTTTGACGGCACTGCAGCTGCTAATAAGCTACTGGCCTGTATAGGTGAGCTTGACCAGCGTTTTGGGATGAATCACGTAATCGATGTACTGATTGGCTCAAAGAATAAAAAAATAACTGCAAAACGCCACCAATTGCTAAAAAGTCATGGAATAGGGGCTGAATATTCCAAACCACAATGGCAAGCATTTGCCAGGGAAATGATACAACAGGGGGTGTTATGTGTTGATGGTGCCAGGTATCCGGTACTTATATTGAACCGGGACAGCAGGGAAATACTGGATGAACACCGTGCGGTAACGCTGGTGAAACCTGCAGAAGAGGTTGCAATAATACGACCGCAAGAGAATACGTCTGTCGAAACTAAACTCTTTGATAGGTTAAGGATGTTAAGAAAAACACTGGCTGACAGGAAAAACCTGCCTCCATATATCATTTTTTCAGATTCCAGCCTGAATGAGATGGCTTCAAAGTTACCCAGGACGCACCAGGAGTTCTTAGACATAACAGGTGTAGGCGAGAATAAAATGATAAAATACGGCGATGCTTTCTTAGCCGAGATTGCCTCTCACATACAAGTAAAGCCTGTACAAAGTAAGAGTTCATCCAAAGCCGGACAAGGTAGTTTATCTGCCACACAGCAGGAAACTCTGGGTCTATATAGGCAGGGTCAGACCATACAAGAGATAGCGAATACCAGGGACCTTACTGCAAGCACCATTATTGCTCATATCGAGAAACTGGTCATGGCAGGTGAGATAGATTCCATAGATGAATGGGTAGATGCACAAAAGCAGCAGGCCATCAAGAATGCAATATCAGATGTCGGGCCTGAATACCTGTCCCCCATCAAAGAGAAACTGGGTGATGATTGCCTGTATAATGAGATAAAACTGGTAAGAGCTGCTGTAATGGCTGAAGCGGCATTTAGTCCGGTATAGTATAACACATAGTTAAATCATATTAATTTTCCATAAAAAAACCGGACAACCATCAATTCTTAATATTGGTCTTCCCAAGGAACCTGTCTGCAGTTACTGCATCGCCGAACACATCCTCGCGATGCCCCTTCTTATTGATAAAAAGTCCAATCAGTACCAGCAGCATTCCCAATTCTGCATTTTGTTGTACCACCATAACACCCAAAAGGGCCAGCGTCATTGCAGCCATCCCTTTCATTGCCCCTTTTCTGAATGATTCCAGTTTGGTACGCCTGAATATACGAATATCCCTCAGGGTCAAAAATGCCACAACCCCAAAAGCTGCTATTGAAATCTCAAAATACATCACTTACCCTCTATCTCTTATGCTGCAAGTATTCCTTCAATATGAGAGGGAATGACTTAGCTTCAACAAAACGCAGTCCCAGTTGTTCTGCCCATTTTTGCACTCCCATGTCAGATGCCACCACTGCAGCATCAAGTTCCTTTGCCAGCAGAAGCACGTCGATATCAGGTGCACTGTCCAGGATGCCGTACCTCAGGGCTGTGCGGTATTTATCCCTGAACTTCCCCACAATACTGCCGATGATATCACGTTCTATCTCCAACTCTATCTTCTTTTTGTCCTTGGCCTCAGAAGTCGTGAAAAGGCATTCAGTGGCTGCTTCCCAGATGGCATTCTCTGCTACGGTCATTCCCTTGTTGATACGGGTGCGCATATAGTCAACGTATTCATAGAATATCTTGGAGGGTATCTTTACCTCATATCGGTCAGGTGTCTTTTTCACCAGCCAGGTATCTATCTTGGCAATAACTTCGTCAGTACATCCGTTGTTTTTGGCAAAATCCTTCAGTTCATTATAAACCGAAGGAAAGGGCACGTAACAACTAATATCAAAAGATAGACGGGCATCAGCAATAGTATCAAGGATACCGCTAATCCCCTCACAAAGGTCTTTGTAACCTTCCACTTCTCGGGTAGTGGAATCTGTCAATGCACTGGTATCAAGTACAAATCGCTGGCGTAACATAATAATACAACACTCAATATTACTCAATAATATATTGAAAGTTGTAGATACAAAAGCCTTGCTATACAGTTATTCAGTTAAACTGTTTTATTGTAATTCTGATTTACTGGTTTGAATCTCAATACAATGCTTCCCGCCGGTCTGAAAAACACGTGATTTCATCCCGTATCAGTGCTTTTTCCCCCATATCCACGTATGCAGAGATGACTTTTTCAGTGGAACCCGCATCTTTAAGTACTCTGCCCCAGCCATCAACCACCACTGACCCTCCTCCGAACTTATTGTAGGGGTCCGCACCCACACGATTGCAGGCAGCATGAGGCATCTGGTTCTCAATGGCCCGGGCCCGTACCAGCACATCCCAGTGTTCCTGGCGCAGGGATGGAAACTGGGCGACAGTCACCAGTATGTCTGCACCATCAAGGGCCAGTTTTCGTGCCATCTCAGGGAACCTGATATCGTAACATATCATAAGCCCGAGCGAGCCATGCGAGGTCTTGATAAGGGCAATACGCTCGCCGGCTGTGAAATATTCCTTTTCTGTGCCAAAGGGATGTACCTTTTTGTATGTACCTGCTACCTCACCATTATCCAGCACAAACCCAAGGTTGTAGAACTGTCCGCCCGGCGCAGATGTTATTATGGAGCCTACAATGATATTGTTGTACTTTTTTGAAACCTGCTTTAACCTTTCAATAGTAGGATACGGTTCAGATTCAGCCACTTCGTCCATACGGTCATAACAAAAACCCGTGGAAAAAACTTCGGGCAGGACCACCATATCTGCACCGTCCCGGGCCGCATATTCGAGGGCACGTTGAAGGTTCTGCTGTTTGTGGCAATGTGCCACATCCATTTGCACAAGCGATACGTTCACAATCAATCACTTTATGTTATAAACTACATAAATATGACACTTAATATATGCAATTTCAAGTAACCATGTACCAAAAACAATACAATACAGTCATAATCGGCAAAGAAGGACAAGAGCAGTCCAGTTTTACAGCAGCAGTTGAGGAAACGTTCGATCTGTATGTGAACAATGCGCGCATAGAATCAATCCTGGCTTCTCCTGCACAACTGGAACAGCTGGCAGTGGGCTATCTTGTGTGCGAGGGTATTGTCAGTGCTCCCTCTGATATAACGGGCGTAAGCATTGATGACCAAAACAGGATATTTGCCACCATCACTGGGAATGATGATTTCGACCTGTGGTTCGAGATACGCTCATCAGGATGCATAGGTGTGAACCGGGAGCACAATGAGAATCTAAAAGTGAATTCCGACATGCATTTTTCACCTGAGGTTGTCCGCAGTTCGATGCATTATATCGAATCTGAAATATACCGCATTACCAGGGGAACACATGCGGCGTGTCTCATAGACCGGGATGGAGGGTGCGTTGCCAGGGCTGTGGATGTGGGGCGGCACAATGCTATTGATAAGGCCATCGGGCAGGCCCTGATGGATGGGATTGTGCCTGGTGAACATTTTATTCTTTCCACGGGCCGCCAGCCCGAAGGTATGGTATTAAAGGCGGCGCGTGCGGGCATACCGATGGTGGTTACCAAGACCGCACCTTTGAATAGCGGCATAGAGGCTGCAAGGCGCACGGGAATTTGCCTGGTTGGATTTGCTACTATTGATAGTATGACAGTATTTGCCAATGACTGGCGTTTGGGTGAGTAAGCCTATTCATAATGATTATTTGTGGATTAATTATATAAGTGTAATAAATTATTTATAAAGACACAATAATCTTATAAATAATAAGCCCTAAATATATATTAAGCGATAGAAAATTGTCTATCGCTACATAGGTCGAAAATTTGTCAAGCGGTATCCGTATTTATCCTGCGGGTACCGCGCAATTAAATATTTTTATTATAGTACATAAAGTATAATTTTATGTAGTCGAGTTAATCCGACAGGAGGAAGTATTTTGTCCAAAAATCCCAACAATATTTATATATCATTTTATCATATTTATCCAATGTGCCAAACGCCACCAGCCTTGCAATATTCAAAGAACTGAAAAAACCCGCATCTATATCAGAGCTAGCTGACCTGCTCGGATTTGACCACTCAACAATATCTACAGCTGTATCCTCACTTGTGGCAGAAGGACTTGCCGAAAAACAAAGAGATGGAAAAAAAGTGCTTGTCAAACGCTCAAACACACTTCATGCACGCTCACTGGACGATGTTCTCAAAGAATACCCCCGAATACCGGTAGAACAACTTTTCACCAATTCTTCAATGGAAGTCCTGGGTGCATTAACATATCCTCACAATATCACGGACATTGCCGCAATGACCGGACTGAACCGCCATACAGTCTCAACAGCTCTCACAAAACTATCAGGATATGGTATAGTGCTCAAAAAAAATGGACGATTCGTACTGAACAAACGCCATCGTCAAATCGCAGATTTTGTAAACAACTATTGGCGCTTTACAGTAAATCAGCATCTCTACGACATTGCTGACGACGCAATAATACTCTGGCAGAGAGGTCATGAATTTTTATTTAAGACACAGACTGATTTGGAACATATCAGCGAACCGGAAATCCACCCGACTGCAACAACAGTATTCCCCAGATACGACCTTCAGACAATAACCACAACACGGTATTATTTCTACAGCAAACGTCGGCTGAAGGCGGAGGACTACATCATCCACACGATATTCATAGACCCCCAAAACCCCAGTTACAATTCCTATGCATTAATTCTTGCCGCCCAATCAGGTGTGACAGATTTGTTGAACATTGGCAGGCGTTATGACATGTATAAACACATAGAGTTGCTTTTGGAATATCAAAGGACAAAAGAGAAGAACAGCAACATTGTACTTCCGTGGAGAGAATATCTGGACATGTTCAACAGCATGGTGGTGAGATGAGATGTTTGATCGAAAATACCTGGAAGATGAAATCGAAAAACTTGATGGGGCACTGTCAAACCATATTAAACTATACTTAATTGGCGGCGGCTCCATGAGTTTTCAAAACCTCAAAGATGCCACTAAAGACATCGATGTAGTGGTCAGGTCAGCAGACGACATGAAACTGTTAAGATCTGCACTGTTACAAATGGGTTATTCGGTTCCCGCCATTAGCGGACCATATAAACAGATGCAAGCAAGCGCAATCATGGAAAATAAAGACGGTTTCAGGTGGGATATATTTGTAAGTGTGGTATGCGGCGGATTAAAACTATCCGATGCAATGGCAAAGCGTGCTAAGAATCTGTTTTCGATGGACATGGTTTCAGTCAATATGATATCCCTGGAGGATATTTTCATCTTCAAAAGCATCACCTCAAGGGAACGCGACCGTGAAGATATGTACCTGTTATTCATACAGGGTCTGGACTTTAATGTAATAAGTGACGAGATCATCTGGCAAAATGACAACAACATGAGTGCTGCATGGGTTGCGTTTTTCTTCACTGGGCTTGAAGAAGTTGTGGAACGTTACTCCATAGTCATCCCATTTTTTGATAAGTTTCATGAGATGGCATACAGTGATATGTTATCGCAAATGATACTTGACCATCTTGAGTTGGGAAGTGCTACTGTTGAGAATCTCACCCAGAAATTCGCGGTTGAGGATATTGAAATATTCATGGAATCTATGCTCATTAGAAAATCAGTGATTAAAAATAGTGATGGGTCATTCTCATTGAACCGGGATTAAATCCATATCTTATATTTGTTCAGTGGAAAATCTTTTCTACTTTTACTCAAGTTATAAGGGGCAATGAAACCCATTTCACTTTTCATCATAACATTTCTATTAATTATCGCAACATTTCATCCTGCTGCTTCGGAATCACAGGTTGAAATAACGTCAATATTCTCTGATGAGCATTCCATGGATGTGACCCTGCGCTCAGGCAGTGACCCTGTGCAAGGACAAGTGATATTCAAACTAATGCACAAAGCCGATGTCATAGAGACACGAACGCTGGATTTTAACACTGAGGGCAATACCGAAACTACTAAGATTATCATGTGGGAGACCCGGCCACAATTTGAGACCTATGTTGCCACAGCCAGTGTATATGTCAACGGGAAACTTGAAGCTCAGACCTCATATCCATTTTCCTATGGATTCGTAGTCCTGCCCCGATTCCAGGTAGTTGACCTTAGCGCGGACAGCAGCGGGATTGACCTGCTGGTCAAACCCAGGAGTATGACCAACCCGGCAGTGGCTGATTTCGT
>JAKRWB010000635.1 GCA_022353185.1 ANME-2 cluster archaeon
AAAACTACGAGTGCATCATTTGAGTCCATGTAATTCCACCTGGGGGATAAACCTATATTATTAAGTGGTTGTCAGGGATTAAAAGGGCTAGGTAAGCTGGGTGAAAGTAATCAAATTAATTATGTTTGCCGAATATATCTCATTTCTCTTCATTGAACCCCTCGACGCTTTCTATCTCTTCTGGGGTCAGGTCGTAGAGTTTGTAGACGAGCTGGTCTATTTGGTTTTCAAGGGTTTTTACGTGGGCTTGTTTTTCCGGGGAGTCGAGGTAATCGGGGGCTCTTCGATTTCCAAGTTTCTTCCAGAAATCTTGCGTAAACCATTCCGCCAACTCTTGCGTCAACTTATTTAATGACATAATATATTGCCTTACCAGCACCTTTTTGCTCAATAAGATTAATTTACATTTGCGCCAAATGGCTACCCCTTTAAGTATCCCATAAACTGGTCGATCTCGTCAAACTCAGTGGAGAAATGGGTGACGATTGGGCATTCATTAATAGTGGCTTCAATCTGAGAGTAATACTCCCTTGCATTCATAGGCTGATACCAGACAATATGTTCAACTTTTTATTCCAGTGATCCAATCCTTTTTTTGCTGCGTACCAATCAAAATATTTGTCGAGGTCCTCCAGCTGCCCGGATTCAAATTTTTGCATGAAAATATCTGAACTCATCTTATATTTAGTCTCAAATTTTCCACATAAGTAAGAATACCTGACTTTTTTATGTTTTGCGACCCGCTCATCCAGAGCCAGAGCAGAGCGAATTACATCGCTTACTTCCTGTATTGTAAAGTCACTATTTACATTGACATTCAAAGCCATATTATTCTCTCCTTGGTGTAAATATGCAATAAATTTATAAATAACCATTGGATGATAAAATCTATCTAATTTTATCGAAAATCGCCTGCCTGCCACCACACCACAAGGGGAAGGTGAAGTGCATGTAAGGTATTATGCTGGGATATGGAGAACTCACCGCAGAGGAGCAGAGGGTGCAGAGAAGAGGGGAAAATCCCCTGTGCACTCTGTGGTTTTAAAATCAAATGTTAATATATTTTAACAGCCACGGCGGCACCCCACACACAACAACTGAATACAACTTCCCCAATCCACGTCCGGCACATATCCACCACCACACAGTTACCCCAGCAGTGGGGGGCGGTATCACATTCATAGTCGACACCCTGTTTCACATTCCAGACTCTCCTGACCCAGGCAACATGAATCAACAAGGTTGGCTGCCACCATGCCGCCCTAGCGGGCTGCGGTGGCAGGGTAAGTTATGCGCATTACTTATATTATATATTTTAACCGTTATGGCCACACTACAATACTGACAACAGCCGAAAATGAATCCCCATCGTCCCACTTTGGATAATGCAGTCCGGCCACTGCTCCCTATGCATCCATGAGGCACCACTAAAGCGTCAGCCAGCCAGCCCCGCAGATACACCAACAACTGCCTGTCTGTGGTAATACTCTCTCTGCACCTGCTTCTGCACACACGACACAGGGTTTCCTCATCATAACTATCAGCCGAATAAGGAAGAGCGATTACTCGCCCTCCCTCTTCTAAGAACCGGACTTGCGACTTTCATCACATC
>JAKRWB010000636.1 GCA_022353185.1 ANME-2 cluster archaeon
GTCCGGGCCATATAGGTTATGGGTATTTTTTTTACCTTGAGCCCCAGCCGTACCGCCTTGGCTGTTATTTCGGTCTCTATCCCGAAATCGTCAGATTCCAATCCCATTTTCTCAATGGCCTGCCACCTTATGCCGCGGAGCCCTGAAAGGTTATCCAGCCGCGATGAATAGAGCAACTGGAACAGGCCCCTGGATATTGCATCGCCCACCAGGAAAAGGCGCGGCAGCGCATCCCCGTCAAACTTCATCCTCTCACCGATAACAAGGTCATATTCCTGCAGGGCTTCCACAATCTTTGGTATGGTGCCCAGAGGATATGTGCCGTCCACGTCAAGGAAAACCACGTCGTCCTTTACGTGATCAAAGGCACAGCGCAGAGCCTCTCCCTTGCCCAGGCCGTGGTCGTATACCACTTCCACGCCGTGCTTATTGGCTATCTCAACGGTGCGGTCAGTGGAATGACCGTCCACTACGACTATCCTGGGATGCCCGCACAGTTCTTGTATCCGTTTAATGGTTGCACCTATACAGGATTCTTCATTTTTTGTAGGCAGGATTATTGTAGCCAATATATCACTTCACAAAAGATATCTGTGTCCATTATTACGTCTTCATAAGCAGTAGGTCATCAAGGTTTATATATGATATAATTATTATCTTTCAGGGCAGCATGCAACGTTTGAAAAAATTCCTCGTCATTTCTTTAATATTAAGTATCCTGTTCCTGGTGCTGCTCACAGCATTCACGGTGGGACCTGAGACACTTCCCGCCCTGCGTGAAATGAAACCATTTTATTTGTTTGTTGCTATGGCTTTGCACATAGGCACCTATGTTATCTGGGGCATGCGGTTGAAAGTTATGGCTGAAGGGCTTGGTCATCATATCAGCATAAAAGATGCCACGGAAGCAGTGG
The DNA here is from genome assembly GCA_022353185.1 of ANME-2 cluster archaeon. Lineage (GTDB taxonomy): Archaea > Halobacteriota > Methanosarcinia > Methanosarcinales > Methanocomedenaceae > Methanocomedens_B. The sequence goes on from JAKRWB010000636.1 coordinate 915, forward strand.
TATCCAATCTGTTTGCGGCCTCCATCACCCCATCCATGGCAGGTGGCGAGCCTGTACGGATACACCTGCTAAATCGCAGTGCAAATATTCCAGTTGGTGATGCTTCCGCTGTTGTGGTAAGTGAGCGGGTGCTGGATGCCCTTTTGTTGTTGGTCGCTACTCCGTTTGCACTCTGGGTACTCAAGGCATCGCTGGTAAGCTGGGAACTTGATGCAATAATTGCGATTGCTGAGATTTTCGTACTGTTAATGGTAGTGTTTTCCATTGCAGGTCTGCTGAATCCGAAATTCATTGACTGGATTTCAGTGCTTATCACCCGCGGTCTTCACAGGTTTGGCAAGTTTGACCGTACAGAACATATCATTGATTTCATAGACCGCGAACTTTGGAATTTCCATAACGGCCTTTGGAAATTTGTCAGGACCGGCAAAAGAGGATTGGTTCTTGGTGGTGTGTTTACTGTTGTGTTCTGGATTATGGAATTCATGATTGTACCATTAATACTGCTGGGACTTAACCAGCCACCCAATATCCTGATGGCCTTTGCAGTCCAGGTGTTCCTGACATTGATCATGGTGGTCCCAATCACCCCTGGTGCAAGTGGAATTGCGGAATTGGGCGGTGCTGCATTATTCGGCATATTGGTTCCGGTTTCCATACTTGGTATCGTGGTGGCAATATGGCGGTTGATAACATACTATGTTAATATAGTCCTCGGCGGCCTTGTGAGTGTAAAGATACTCAAGAATGGAGATTTGTTCCGTGATTAAAATTTCGATTTTACACGGGATGGAAGTGTAATATATCGGGTAGGGGTGGGGGTGTTTCCTTCACTCCAGTTTGTCCTTTATGTTTTTGGATAAAAGGGGTATCCACTTTGGATAATTGTATAAACCATTAACGTCAGTTGAATATCTGTATGAAAAGGGTCAATATTCTCATTCCAGTGGCACCTTTTGAACCGTTGTCAATCATTAAAAAGTCAGTTGTATCATTATCAAAACTTGAAAAGACAGATATTGACCTAAATATATTGTATATAATTGACTGCCCTGACGGACCCGATGAACGTACCCGCTACCTTAAAGATAAAGGTGTAGGACATCTTGTACGCAATGATACCAGGGGGCGCAGGGGAGGTGCCATTAATGATGGTCTGGAAGTATTAAGGGGGGTTGATGGAACACTCGATACGGATTTCATTGCTCTTTTTGATGTGGACAGCCGGCCAGACCCAGGTTTTATTCTTATGTGCATAGATGCCATTGAACGTGAGGCAGATGCCGTGATGGCAAGTGGCGCCCGGTACATCACCAACCCTGATTCGGGAGGGATAGCCAGGATAATCGCAGCCGAATATTCTTTTTTCGAGGATGTGTACAAACTATACGAACGGTTCGATGGGTTCAAACAATTCAACGGGCTTATCGGTGTTATCGATGCCCGTGCCCTTGACGGTACCAGGCTCAACGAGAATGTTTATTGTGAGGATCTTGAGTTCACACAACGGATGTACATCGCAGGCAAGAAGCCGGTACTGGCGAAAACAATGGTAGGAGAACAGGGGCCCACCGGCCTGAAGGAACTCTATAACCAGCGGGTTCGTTGGCTTTCAGGTGCATTGGAGGGAGTCGAAGAGAATATGGTGCGGTTCTTTTATGCCCCTATACCGATAAACCAGAAAACAGCCTGGTTTACGTCTATGACATTACCTTTTGCATCATTTTTACTGACCCCCCTCGTCCCGGTCTATGGGTTCAGACTATGGGCAAAGGGACATGACCGGGTGCTATTCAAGACTTTGGGGCTGGTGT
>JAKRWB010000637.1 GCA_022353185.1 ANME-2 cluster archaeon
GCATGAAAAAAACAGATTATGGTCCTGAAAAATGAAGGTTACATTAAGCAATAAATCAAAGTGTCAAACTTGGGTTTAAACTATTTAAACATGGTCAATTAATCAGGGACACGACCAAACCCCCCTTACCCCAAATACCGCTCCAGTTCCCCCACAGTCAGCAGCACCGGAACATCCCGACCCCCCTCTCGCACATCATTACACGCCCGGGCCAGCAGGTGCGGCTCAATTGACGCCTCCTTAAGAATATCAGGCTGGGAAAATACCTCCCTGGTACCAGCATCCATCAATATCCCCCCGTCTTTCATCACAATGGTCCTGCTGGCATATTCTGCCACCACACCCATGTCGTGACTTATCAGGATTATCGTTTTCCCTGCTTCGTTCAACATCTTCATCCGGGCAAGGAACTTGTTCAGGTGTCCCCTGTCCTGCCCGGTAGTGGGTTCGTCCAGCACGATGATATCAGGTTCCATGGACAGTATGGATGCCACCGCCAGCCTCTGCCTCTGGCCCCTACTCAGTGAGTGCGGGTGTCGGTCGCGGTATTCTGAGAGGTCCATCATTTCCAGGGCCAGGTCTACTCTCTTATCTATATCATCAGGTCTTGATTGCCTGTTCTTAAGGCCGAAAGCCACCTCATCATGTACCGTGTCAGTGAAGAGCTGGTAGTCAGGGTTCTGGAACAGGTACCCAACAGCCTGGGCCAGTTCGGCCACGCCCCGCTTTCGTATATCCTGCCCACCCACCAGTATTCGTCCCGCTGTTGGCCTTAAAAGTCCTATAAGGCAGCTTAACAGGGTGGTCTTCCCTGAGCCGTTAGGCCCGATGAGAGCCACAAACTCGCCCTGTCCGATTTCCAGGTTAACCCCTTTCAATGCCTGGTGCCCGCCATGGTAGTTATATCCAACATTCTCAAATACTATCTGGGGCGGACCACTGACGGGATGAGACGAGGTTGGCATGTCCTTAAAAGAGCCGTTGAGATCGCCCAGGCCAGATACAATTTCCTTGTAGGATGGTCTTACTCCCAGCATACTGGAAATGCGCATCAACTGAGGCAGATGAATGCCAATTCGTTCCAAGACATCAAGGTTCTGGCTGAAAATATCACAGGTATTCCCATCTAGGATTATCCTGCCCTTGTCCATCACAACCGACCTGTCTGCAAGCCCCAATACCTCATCGATCTTATGCTCTATCAGGATAATCGTAATCCCTCTATCCCTGTTCAGGTGTTTCAGGGTTTCAAATACCTCTTTTGTACCAGCCGGGTCAAGGTCTGAAGTTGGTTCATCAAGCACCAGTATTTTGGGTTCCATAGCAAGGTTACCTGCGATGGCTGTTCGCTGCTTCTCACCCCCTGATAGCGTGAAAGTAAACCTTTTCTTCAGGTACTCTAATCCCACTGTTTTCAGTGAACTTTTCACACGGGACTGTATCCCTTCCCTTTCAATTCCTAAATTCTCAGGACCAAAGGCAATATCCTCTTCAACTGTCAGCCCGAATAGCTGGGTATCAGGGTTCTGGAACACCAATCCAACATCGGTAGATAATTGATGAACCTTATGATCCCGTACATTTTTTCCGTTTATGGATATCTCACCGATGAGGACTCCACCCGCAACTTTTGGAATAATACCATTCAAGCATTGCACAAGCGTTGATTTCCCGCAACCGCTGGGTCCCAGCAGGAGTACGAACTCGCCCTCTTCGACTGTGAGGTTGATATTATCAAGTGCGGCTTCATCTGAATCAGGATAATTATAAGTGAGATTTTCAATTGAGATCATTATATTTTTGTCCAACCGAATAACACCAATTAAGTATAAATAACATAGCTTTATATTGGCTGTAATACTTTTAAGTAAAATCGTAATAATTTTGGTGGTATTTTGCGGGGACTATTTCGTTATGAACAAAAGGAGACAATAATCCACAGCATAGACCCCAGGGTCAAATTAATATGGGTTTTCAGTGTCTCCACCCTGACCATAACAGCCGGTGTACCGTGGGTATTGCTGGCGATATTCTTATCAACCCTGCCATTTTGGGCACTGTTACGCCCATCAAGGGAGAAGGTCAGTTCAGTGGCTTTTGTACTATTTACTATGGTATTCGGGTTCATGGTTTCTCAATCTTTATTCTATTACTGGGGTGACATACCCACATTTACCATAATCCCTGCACACTTTCCAGTTATTGGACCAATTACAGGTGGAATCCATGTATATAAAGAAGGTGTCGTGTATGGTTTCATACAGTCATTCAGGTTCATGGCATCTGTGAGTGCCGCCCTCCTGCTTGTGGCTACTACCCATCCCAGTGAGCTCATTGCAGGTCTTGTACGTTTTATCCAGATAGGAAAGAGACACTTCGGTTTTCCAAGCGAGATCGCTTTCATGGTCTCTTCTGCAGTAAGTTTTGCACCCTCTATGATAGAAGAAAGTCTCATTACCATAAATGCCATGCAGGTACGTGGCCTTAATATGAAAGGTATCACCAACAAGATAGTCGCATTAAAATACCTATTTTTCCCGCTGGTCATCAATATTTTAAGGTCGGGACGCCAGATGGCCATCGCTGCAGATTCCAGGGCTTTCAGGGCCACAAAGAACAGGACGTACTTAAATGAACTTAAACTGGGTCGCGCTGACTATATTTTTCTCTCCTATATTTTTATCTTCATGGGTACAGGGCTATATCTCAGTTTCATAGGTTATGGTGGCACAGTGCCGGGGATATAAAATGAAGGGAATCGTTCTTTTAATTTCTATCTTGTTACTGGTACCCCTGGCATCAGCCGGTGAATGGAGGGGGGAAGGGACGCCATTGTATACCATAGCCGAAGGCAGTATCCATGGTGGGGTTTACGTGGGCGGCGGTCACGGGCTTACTTATGAAGACCCCTATGTAGAATACTTCGACCTGCCTGATAACATTGAATATGCCCGACTGTATGTGCCAATGTGGAATTATAATGAAGGCGATTGGGTCGAGGTCACCATTAATGAAAATATCCTGGGTAAAAAAAGTGAACCTGATTATGTATCTGCATGGGGGGTTTGTGATTATGTTTTCAATGTCACCGATGAATTGTCATCAGGGATGAATACTGTATCAGTAACATACCATAACACAAACGGTGCACCTTACAGCATTGTGCTGGTGGCAGTGTATAAGGATGCTACCAT
>JAKRWB010000638.1 GCA_022353185.1 ANME-2 cluster archaeon
GGAATCCAGAACAAGGACATGTCTATTTCGGGCATTTTGGGAGGGAGCGGCCCTGCCTCCGAAGGGAATTAATAAAAACCAAACCGAAAGGTATAATAGTACGTTTCTTCTCGCGAAGTCCCTTCCTTTTAAGAGGAGTGCATACGGGTTTCCAAGTTCCGAAATTCTGGATAATATAGTCATTTTAGGAGCTATCTCTAGACCGGGAACGCTAAGTTCGTTCGTTATATCGTGAAGTGAGCCGATATAACCAGGTTCCTTACCTTTTGGTGCAAGCGTATCAACCAGTTTCGCTTGTTATAAATTACGACCCTTATGATAATTCAACTTTCGTTTCTCCATGACGACTTTTCCCTTGCAGATTAACCGGATTAGGTTTCTGGTTTTTTCCACGTTGTCCTGTAGGCTTCACACAAATCCGTTACCAGAAACGCATGCTACAGTAGGGATATTCTGAACGAATAGGATAGCATTATGCAATCCAGAATTCAGCTTCTTGTCGCACCGCTTCAATTTATACCCCATTCTCTTTAGAATATTTCCCACCGTGTTTTCACAGGGTAGTTCGTCATCTGTGTACCCCTTTTCGTCAATCAGGGCTTGACGAACTGCTTTCGCCGTTATCCTTGTATACAGAAAAAGCGTCTGAAATTTTGGGTCGGTCTGACTCTTCGAATCAACTATCGATCGTATATCATCGGCGAGTTCAGGCATTTTTTCCTCGGTCTTCTTGTTGCCACGAGTAGAATAATTATTTAAACATTTTATACCAGTAGTTAACTCGGCCATACCCGTCTTAACCGTTTCTCTACCCCAACCAAATTCTCTCTCTGCTTTACGAGCATTACCGTCCAGTAATTTAATGGTAATCTCGCCAATGTATTCTCTTCTTTTAGCACTGCTCATTTTGTTCGCAGCATTCTTTATGATCGACTTGAATTCCTCTGCTGTCTCATTTATTTTCATCTTACAAACCATCCCCATGATTTATTGAATCCATTATGGGACGATCAATAATAATATTTTCCTATGATTTTGCCCAAATTTTAGCATATGAGACACCAGTATTTTTGCTAGTTGTCATTTGATGAAAAATCAATTTGTAAATCAGGGGGGGAAAATGGGTAAATTATTATTCGTGAGTTGCCTAATATAGCAACTGATGCTGATAAACTCAAGGAAAAAATAATTGAGGTAATGAAGAAAATTAGAGGTGAGGGTAGAAAGATTGGCGGCGATTTGGGTCTGGTGTCTAAAAAAATCTACGAAAACTGTCAAAGTCACATGGATGAACTGTTTGTAAAAGTTGTTGATAATGAGGGGGAGATTTTAGATGTAGTAAGGCATAATGCGCTTGAGGAATTGAACCATCGATGGAGTAGAATGCATATTCGAAGGCGTACGGGAAGAAGTAAAACGACAAAAGAAATGACAAAATATGGAGCTCTTCTTGCTGTTTTATCTAATCTTGAAAATGAAGATTATGTTAATGCTGTTTTAGGTGATGTGGGTGATTTTGTCAGGGAATTGCAAAATGTTACAGATGAAGAACTTCTGGAAGCAAGGCAATTGATAAGAAAGTTTCCACAATGTCCTTTAGTTAAATCTGATGTGAAAAGACCTGAAATCCTTCGGGAATTTGTTGCACTTGTTGAGGATGAGTTTGATGACGTGTCCGAGGAGAATGTTAGCGTTTGGCTGTCTAATTTTATTGACACAGATGCTAGATTGACGCCATAG
>JAKRWB010000639.1 GCA_022353185.1 ANME-2 cluster archaeon
ACTTTGAAATCGTAAATCCATTTAATATTATCGTCCAAGGATAACTACAAGTTACCACTCAAGAATAAAAAAATTACCTGGAATACCGAGAGGAAATTCAGATAATTAATTAAGTTAATATTATGTTGGTTGAAGTTTTGTATTTTAGTATAGGGAAAAATTTATATGAGTGAAAAATACTGAAAAAATAAGGAGGTTAAAATGGAGATATTTGAAATTATTTTTGGAACAGCATCAATATTGTCTTTAATAGTTAGCTTGTTTGTTGCGAAGAAAGTTTATACAATTTCAACAAAAGTTGATATTGCTATTGATACCTATAATAAAAGCTCAATTTCACAAAAATTAACTGGTGTAGGTAAAAATATTCAATCTGGAAGAGATACAATTGGAAAATAAGCCTCAACAAACCTTATTTGGTATTGGTCAGAATATTCAAGTTGGACGAGATTTAATTAAAAATTACAATTACTACAAAAATAATGGATTGTCCGTAAGTGGTTTAAAAAACGAATCAGATAAAGATATTTATTTTACTTATGGCGATTCTGATGTGCAATCTCTTTTGATTAAAACAAATTATTCAGAAGCTAGCTATTATGACTTTATGTCTAATGCTTTTAGGTTTCTGTTAACTTTCAAACCTTTAACATCCATAATTGTTATTTCTGCGTCTTCAGTTATTGAATCACATTTGACTCGGCGATTAGTCCAAGAATATAAATGTTTTTCCCAATATTCTGAACCACATTTCAGCGTCCTCAGAAAAGAATCTACTTGGCATGATTATATAGAAAAACGACGGTTTAATACAATGAAATTAATGCACTATGGAAAATATAAAAATTTTTACAATGACGATATAATTAATATCTTTAATGACATATCTGTAACACGGAAAAGAAATAATTCTGGCAGTGAAACTTCTCAAATTTGGCTCAAAAAAGCGGAAAAAATAATTCCTATAATTAATCCAAATGCTGTAAAAATTGATATTACGGATTTACCTGATGAAATACTCTACAATTCAATATTTGTTTGGGAAGCAATAAAAGAAAAACTCAAAGATAGGGACATAATCATTCCAGATTGGTCTAATCAACTTCAATATGCACTTGTTGAATCATATTTTTCTGCATTTGCTGAAACATATATTTTCCCATATAGAGATAATTTTAATTTAGATTTATCCCAGAGTTCTTCTATCTATTTTACAAATGTGAGGTTGATGAAAGAAATATTGTTAAAAGCCGATACATTAATGGATTTTATAAGATTAACTCCCTCACAACTTTTTACTTTTATTAAATCAGATGATTTGTTGAATTTTAAAAGTAAATTAGATTCATGTGAAACTATAAATGAATTGTTAATGATTGCAGAAAAAAATAAAGGCTTTTTACAAAAAGCACTTGAACAATCAAAAGAATCACCAGAAAATAAATCATCAAAATTATGGCATATTAAACCAATTATCGCAATCAATAGACTTATTAAATTAAAATAAAATTTGCTATCATATTTCAGGGTAACGAAAATGAATCAATGCAATACATCATGGAATCAATTCCCAGATTTAATATCAACTACTCCATTTGACATAAATATTTTTAAAAAATATTGCACTACTAATTCGTTCATTATTGATGTAGGTTGCGGGTATGGAAGAGTATGCAAAACATTAGAGGAAAATGGATATAAAAAAATAACTGGTGTAGATTCATCCCACAATTTGCTTCAGCGAGCTATACAACAATTGTCTCACACCAATCTTTTAGAGGCTGATGCGCTTAAATTACCTTTAAAAGACCTCACTTTCAATCATGCCATATCTTTTGGATTAATCAATTGTCTTATTAAAAAAAAACAAGCGAATAAACTAATAACAGAAATTAATAGAATCATTAAGGCTGGCGGTTATTGGTTCATAAATGAATATACGAGAAATGATTCTCCTTATTTTGAAAAAAAATATGAGGATGGGTATAGGATTTACAAAACAAAAAGAGTCTTTAAATCTGACAATAACATTACTTTTCGTCATTATTCTATAGCTGAAATAATTGATATGATCGATCCATTTTTTGATTTAATATATTGCGAAAGAAAAGAGTTGCTATCAATGCATCAGACAAGAAAAGTTGCTGGATATTCATTAATTCTAAAGAAGATTACATTTGAATCTAAATATAGATAAGATATTATTATGTATAGATCAAAATTTTCACCAAGTGATTGGAAATTCGATGAACATATCGCTGATATATTTGACACACATATTAGGCAATCTACTCCATTTTATGATGAGATTCAGCGTATGATAGTAGAATTGGCAAATGTTTTTATTGTTGATAACGCAATAATTTGTGATTTGGGAACCGCTACAGGGGAAGTTATTTATAATCTAAATATAAAAAATCCATCACGAAATCTGACATTTTATGCCATCGAAAATTCGGTCCCAATGCTTAAAAAAGCCAAGCTTAAATGTGAAGAATTTGAGAATGTTGTTTATATAAATGAAGACATAAATAATTTCATATTTCCGCAATCAAATTTAATAATTTCTGTATATACTTTACAATTTATTAATAAAAATAATAGGCAAGATATTATTAATAAAATATATGATTCCCTCGAAAAAGGCGGGGCTTTTATACTGTGTGAAAAAATAATTATTGATAACGAATTTATTGCTAATTCTTACGTGAAATTCCATCATGATTTAAAAAAGAGAAATAAGATTAGTAATGATAAGATTATAGAAAAAGAGAATAGCTTAATTAATGTTATGTATCCAATCACTTATGAAGAAAATTGCCATATAATTCAAAGAAGTGGTTTTTCGACAATTCAAACTTTTTTCCAATGGTATAATTTTATTTGTATTATCGCTATCAAGGATTAAAATTTGAATGAACATCCACATATCTAACCATATGGGTATTATTCTGACTCTGTTAACGCTAAATTAGTAATTCTGTGTTTGATTCACAAATAGGATAGTTGATCTCGAATCAAAGTATCGAGGAATTCTTGGCTTACAACAATAAAATTTTAGTTTCCCCTCACTCATATTATTCACCCTTTTTAAAGTCCGCATAAATGAAAATCTCTATAGCAAGAATTAATAGAAGTACAGTTTCGATTAATGAGATAAAATATATTTCTGTGGGTATTTTTGGCATAAGCATCCAAATGGCTATTAAAACGATCAACCCTGACCCTACAAAAGTTATTTCGTCTACTATGAATTGAAATATTTTTCGGCTAACCCGCCTCTTATCTGATCTGTGGGCAACTTCCCACCCGAACATTTGGAGAGAACTCTCGTCAACCATTTCTTTTAATTTACTTGTATAATTGGTGCGTAAATATCTGCCTATTGCGGAGATTTTTTCATCATTAACCAAGTAAGTCCAACCCAATACGAAACAGATAAATGGCAATACTAAAAGAGCGAAATAATTATCTGTTTCGCTTAAAGCATAAGAGATAACACCGCCTATGGCTACTAAATTTACATAAAGTAGATTATCACGAAAACCTATTCTTGATATTTGCTCATCTTTTAGCTTCTCGTACTCTTTTAGATAGATTTCGATTAAATTAACTTGATTCCCATTCGTTATTATTAATCCCTCCAATAGCTTTCCTGAAAAGCTCAAATATTGATTATGAAACTTCTTAATTTTAAGGTGTTTCATTTTATGTAACATTAAGTTTTGCAGGATATTTATTCTGAGAATTGAACATGTTAAGGAAAAAACTCATTTGCATAAAGATTTGAATGAATAGAATACTGGAGACGGCACTGTTCCAAAATCCAGTTATTTTGGCATTTATTGCACACACCGATTTTCTAGATTTATGCCTATGATGGTCGAAATCTGTGCAAATCATTGTTGTTCATTGCCTTAAAAGAACTGGGAAATGGTATTGTGCCACTGGAGACAAAGTGAATATAAAAATAGAATCAAACAAAATAACAGAAATCTCAAAACCTGGTATTGCAGGTTCTCAATATAAAACAACATCAAGTGATGACACTTCATATAAAATAACACCTGGTTTTGGCTTAATTGCTGGAGTCTTTACAGTCTTTGTATTTTATTGGAGAAAGAAGAGGGATTAAGAATTAATAACAGCATACACCTCCTGTTTTGGTAAATTCCTATGCGCCCTGCGTTTGTAACGCAGGGTCGTTGGCGGCGTGCCTTGAAGCATAAAAGAAAAAGATAAACAAACAGGACATTGGAGATATGAAAAGTATGTCCCATTGTGGGTTAAAATCCCGCCATCCGGGTCTGCTC
>JAKRWB010000640.1 GCA_022353185.1 ANME-2 cluster archaeon
GTGGAATGCTGTCTGTTTCTGAGGAATACCTGCGTGAATTAAACCCTGATGCAAAGCTTGAGGTATTTGCCCAGGACTACAACCCGCAATCATATGCTATCTGCGGCTCAGATATGATGATAAAGGGGGAAAGCCTTGACAATATCAGATTTGGTGACAGCTTCACCAATGATTATTTTTCAGACAAGACCTTTGATTACATGCTTGCCAATCCACCATTCGGTGTTGAGTGGAAGCCTCAGCAGAATTTTATTCAGAAAGAGCATGATGAACAGGGATATGGCGGGCGATTCGGTGCGGGATTACCTCGCATCAATGATGGTTCATTCCTGTTTCTTCAGCAAATGATAAGCAAGATGAAGGAGCGGAAAGAAGGAGGTACGCGGCTGGCAATTGTCTTTAACGGCTCACCGCTTTTCACAGGAGCGGCAGGGTCAGGAGAGAGCGATATCCGTAAATGGATCATCGAAAGTGATTGGCTTGAAGCAATTGTAGCCCTTCCAGACCAGCTTTTTTACAATACAGGTATCAGCACATATCTGTGGATTGTGACTAACCGAAAAGAGAAAGAGCGCAGGGGCAAGATCCAGCTTATTGACGCTACCGGATTCTTTTTGAAGATGCGAAAGAGCCTTGGAAATAAACGCAAAGAAATAGGCGATGGACGCAATGGTAAAACTGACCATATCGGTGAGATTACCCGACTTTACGGTGATTTCACTGAGGGCGAGTATGTGAAGATTTTTGATAATACTGATTTTGGCTACCAGCGCATTACTGTTGAGCGACCGCTGCGTCTTAATTTTGTGGTAAATGAAGAGAGGCTGGAGAAAGTCAGGGAAACAAACCAGTTTGTAAGTCTGGCAACCAGTAAGAAGCGCAAAGATACGGAAAAGGTTGAAGCTGAGATTGCTGAAGGTAAACAGATGCAGCAGTCGATTCTGGACGCGCTGGGTACAATTTCTTTAAGTGGTGTGGTAAAGAACCGGGACGAGTTTACGAAGTTGATAAAGAAAGCATTCAAACATTCTGGTTTGAACATCCCTGCCCCATTATTCAAAGCCATCCTGATGGCACTTTCTGAACGGGACGAGACAGCGGATTTATGCACAGACAAGAACGGCAATCCTGAACCTGATTCAGAACTGCGTGATTATGAGAATGTACCGCTTAAGGAGGATATAGCTGATTACATGGCGCGCGAGGTACTGCCGCATGTGCCTGATGCCCGGGTGGATGAATCAAAGACAAAGATAGGTCATGAGATTAATTTTAACCGCTATTTCTACAAATATACACCACCTCGACC
>JAKRWB010000641.1 GCA_022353185.1 ANME-2 cluster archaeon
TTGTGTTAGTGTAATATATGTTTTGTGTATGGGGTTTGGTGTAGTTTATTGTATTTTTATAGATAGTTATATATGCAATACATGTTAGTATATGTTTACTATTGACGGGAGCAATACAATTATAAATGAAACGTTGCGCCGGCACACCCAACCGCAGCAGAGCTGCGGGGTATGACGATTGAGATAAATAATATCAGGATGAATTAAATATAATGCGATGCAAAGTCAACATTCGAAAATTATCTACAGCTCCAATACATTATGATTATCAGTATGGTCTGGCTTCTATGTTATATTTCCGCCTCGCAGAAGCTAATATCAAACTTGCCAATGAGATCCATAGCCACCAGGGATTCAAGTTCTATACATTTTCCAATTTAATTCTTGAAGACCGGATGCCTGGCAAAGGCGGATTAAATTTCACGAAATGCCATTTTTTTATTTCTTCGCCGGACCCTGAGTTCATTCGCAGTTTCGCGGAAGGACTGCTTCTTGAACCGGAATTCTTTCTTGGAAAAAATAAACACACGGATCTCATTATCGAGTGTGTGGAAATTCTGCCGCAACGTGAGTTCTCAGATACCTGTGTGTTCAAGACCATCTCACCTATATATGTGAAGACCATGAGGAAAAATGACGGAAAACTTGTTGAGATTGATCTATATCCCAGTGATTCAAAGTTCTATGAGAATCTTCACACCAACCTCACCGCCAGATATAGAGAATACTACGGACACACGGTTGAGCATGATTTTTTTGATGTGCTGGATGTGAAGGACGTTAAACCAAAGCGCGTGTCAATTGGCAATAGTTTCAGGCGATGTAGTTTGATGAAGATGACACTTGAGGCAAGTCCCGAGCTTATTGGATTTGCGTATGATGCCGGGCTGGGGGAGAAGAATGCGATGGGTTTCGGGTGTGTGGATGTGGTGTGAATACTTTAACCCCGCACGTGGAACATACTTAAATATGTTTGGGTGAGTGGTGGTATGAGAAACGGGTGTGAATTGTAGGAAAGTTGGTTTATCTGATATAAAATTAGAATCTGGCATATATATTTGCTGAGTATAGGTATGAAATCTAAAATCATTGATAATGCAACAATGGGAAAAGCTAAAAAAGTGTGTCTTTTGGAGAGTAAATTAATATCAAAATGGAGGGTGTATAGCCGATGTATAATTTTATAGTGAATTTATTTAATGAGGATGATTACAATTCTTTATTGAGTGAGGACAGTGGCAAATCAAAAAATGAGAAGTCGCAAATATTGGTTGTACCTGCAAACGCCGAAGATTCACCGTTCCTTATTAAATACACAAATATTGGAGACGAAATAAATGATAACCCCAAATTTCAAAATCATTTCAATAATAATGATCCATTATTCACATATTTCAACTTGAATCATTTTATAAATCCTACTCACAACAATTCAAATAATATTGGTAGCAATTCTGCATTAATGAGTCACTCCCCAACACATTATAAAATAACGAGCAGTTTTATTGACAAAGATGTGGGGGGTAAAGCGAAACAATATTCGAATGGAAATGTTATCATCGATATTCCTGAAGGTAAAATTAATGCTTTCGAAAAATCAGTTAAGAAAATAACTCAATATTCCCAATTCAATGAGATTTATAATCGAGTTACATTATTTTTAAAAAGTTTTAATACCATTAATCCAGAAAATGATTTTGGTTTAAAAGAAAATGATTTTATTGTTTTTCTAGTTCCAGAATCAGAAATTGGAACATATATCGATGCTGTTCAGGATTATACATCTGAGAAAATTCTTAAATATAATACATTCATGGGGTCTTGTGATAATTGTGGGGTAACCAGTAATCTTTATATGTTGACACAAGGAAATATGTTCGATTTGGGGAAAGGGCGAAAGTTTCTACTTCGGCATCCTACAAGGTATAAAACAAACGCAACATCAAATAGTCCCGAGAACTTCAATGTTTGTAAACGATGTGCAAAGAATGTATATGATTTTTTTGAATACATAAAAAAGTATAAGTTTTACAGATATGTAATTCCAACCACTGTAACTGTTGATAAAGAAGATTACAGGGATTATTCGTCTAAACCACTCGGCATCTTAAAAATGTTACAAAAAATATATAATAATAATCACTCCCAGGACTTTGATTACGTAATGATGGATGCTGATCCTAAAATTGAGAATATAGAATTCAGATATGTGAATAATTTCAATTATCAACTTCCAACTGGG
>JAKRWB010000642.1 GCA_022353185.1 ANME-2 cluster archaeon
GGAACTGCCACATCAAATGTAACTTCAGTGACCCAGGAAGAACTTGACCAATTAATGGCAGATATAGAATCACTTGAAAGTGAAGACCTGGGCGGTCTATCCACCGATTGAACGTTTGACTGTTGAGGCGCAGAGGGGAAGTCATGGAAGATACATCTCGTGTGTGAACCCGACGCAATCCTCTGTTTCCTTGTATTTTTCATCAGGAACTCTGTTTCCCATTTTCTCCCTTGTCTACTGCCAGTACTCTTTAAAGGTCACCCACATTTCAGGCAGGTTCTGTTGCAGGAGTTCAACATTGATAGTGCTGCTGACATAACCCGCACAAGGTGACCTGCAAAAAGCATCCCGTTCCAGTATTAGTACATCATATCCAGCCTGAGCCACTGTTTTTGCAGTGATAGAACCTGCAGGCCCGGCACCTACTACAATAAGGTCATATTTCATTAATCACGCATCCGATAATGGGTTTGATGGTAAAATAGTAAATTGCAGTTAAGTATTTAAGCATTGGTCAACTTAAAATTATAGAGTAGTGGGTTATAAATTATACAGACCATTTACAGGGGTTATTGAATGGAAGTATATGAAGCCATCCAAAACAGGAAAAGCATCAGGAAATTCAAGTCCGGGCCTGTGCCTGATGAAACCATAATAAAAATTCTCCGGGCAGGGACACAGGCCCCCAATGCCTTCAACAAGGAACAGTGGGAGTTCATCTTAATAAAAGACAGGGCACTGCAGGATGAATTAGCACAGACTCGGGCTAAGATACCACCCCAAAAAATTGCTATGGAAACCGCACCCCTGATACTGGTAGTATGTTATAACAACGAACTGGGAATGGATGCTATGGGTTCAGCCTACGCTTGCATCCAGAATATCCTGCTGGCTGCCACGGCCGAAGGATTGGGCGCAGTTACATTAACATCCAGAGGTGGCAAGATTAAAAATATGCTAAACATACCCGAAGGATATGATGTTGCTGCTATAATGCCCATAGGGTACTCGGATGAAGACCCGGATAAACCGCTTCGGATACCTGTTGAGAATAAACTTCACATTAATAGGTTTTAGACGATAATCGAATTAAAACTGGAGGTGAAATAGATGGAAAAGAACGAAGGCACGGCTGACCGGGCTGTAAGGATAGTTCTTGGGATTGTTCTGTTATATGTTGGAGCCGTACAGATGGGACTGAGCGGAATACTGTCCTATGTTGTGGTACTGGTGGCACTTATACTGCTGGTTACAGGTATAACCGGTTTCTGTGGGCTGTATTCTGTATTTGGAATCAAAACCACCTGTAAAACCGAAAAAAAAGTGAATGATTATCCTGAAACATAAAATGAGGTGATATGATTGGCAATAGACCCTATATGCAAGATGGACGTAGATGAAGCAACAGCGAAATTCACTTCTGAACACAAGGGCAAGAAATATTATTTCTGTGCCCCTGGATGTAAGAAAGAATTTGATGGAAACCCAGACAAATATATGTAAAAAAGAATCACAGGAAAATGGTATCCACTTCAAATTAGATGGTAACTGGCACTATTTAAATCGAAACGCAACACTACAAGTAGATTAGTAATAATTCCAAGATTAATATAATTGTCCTAATTTAACCCGCATCGCAATTGATTTCTGCAATTTTTTTCGCATTAATCAACGCTGAAAGAGAAGGCATACAAAAACTCTTGCTAACTCTATCATAGATATATTCATAGGTATTTACGCCTAACTTCTTTGCTGTTTGTACAATCGTCATAAAAGTATCATTCGCCTTGGTACCATCTTTTGTCATGGTATGCAGACTTACATCCCTTTTACGGACTTGTGCTCGTGCTCCAAGTTCAGCATCATTATTATGTAAAGGAAGTTCAGGATATTTTAATACCATTAAGAGTTGTGTCTTATTAGCTTTGGTTTTTGCAATCCGCTCATCCAAAGCTTGATAACTCGTTTTAGTAGAAAACAACATATCAAATTCTGCCGATAATATTTCAGCTTTCTGGGAACTTGGATTTTCTTTGTACTCCAAAAGTTTCCCGTAATAATTCCAATATCGGTTTAAAAATGTCTCACGTTTTTCATTGTATAATGGCACAATAGGATGTAACTTCTTGTAATTTCTCGCATCATGAATCCAACATAGTGCGTGCTCTTTAGTTATCTGTTTAAACTGGCGAGCATCATCACTTAAAAGAACTGGAAAATCTGGAAAAACTGTTTGATGATGGTAAGCTGTAATGGCAGCCGCTTCCATAATTCTTATTCGATTATTTTTTCCCTTACTAGCATCAGGGAAAATCCTTTCTAAAAGTTGCTGCATTTGCTCCTCATTCAATGTTAAACCAAAAGCCATTTCTCGAAGTTGGACTCTCTTTTTCTTTGAAATTCTAAAAGTCTCTAACAAGGCAAATGTCTCTTCATTGAAGTAATAGCTTCTTGCTTTACCACCTTGCAGTATAATCTAGAATACTCAAACGGTCTTTATGAGGGATAGTAAAATAAGCGGTATAAAATGGATTGGTGCGACAAGAAGCTGAATTCTGGATTGCTTTATGCTATCCTATTCGCTCAGGATATCCCTACT
>JAKRWB010000643.1 GCA_022353185.1 ANME-2 cluster archaeon
AATGAATTATTGGAAAAAGGTTTACTCAAAGAGATTATTGATGAGAAGGAAAAGAAGTTCTTAACTTTGACTGATAAAGCCTATTTTCCGCACATCTCAAATGTCTTATCTTCGATTTAATTTCATAACGCTCAAAAATTAAATCTTCTGATATACCTCCACAGGAATATCCAATAATTTGAGAACTAACTGTTGAATCTCGTTCAACCGAGGCTGAAATGTCTGGATTATCGTGCCATTTCTAATTAAGTCATGGTAGTGAACTTTCTCAAAAAGACTCAAAATACGATCTGTGGTCGGGGAACGACATTCCCGAGATTCTGGGTAGATGGGGATGCTCTCGAAACCATTCCTTTCCATACTCTGTCGAACTGCCCGTTCGATAATGGATTGAACCAATAAAGCCACAAAATACAGAAACAAGAAGGCTTCGATACGCGTAACACTGTTCAACCAGAACGGAGTGACATTATATACTGTTTTCAACTGTTCATGGCGCTTTTCTAATCGAGGTTGATACTTATATTTCTCAAGTACGGTTCTACAGCTGAATTCTTTACAATTCGTTATTAGTGGAAACATTCCATCACTATGGGCGTCATGTTTGACAAGGTCACTATTGATATAACAAGAAACATGAAAGTAGACTTTTGTTTCAGAAACATAATTGGTGTTTAGACCTGGTCGACCTTTACCCACTTGACGAATTATCCTTTCAGTATCCTCTTTAATACTGTAGTCCACCCAACGACCCGTGCCAGTATCTGTGATTATTTTATCAGCGGCTTTGACCACACCCTCTCGTGTTCGTATGCGAGACCTTTTGTTTTGTAGGCGTTCCTCCAATTGTTCGAATAGTTTGTGAGCCTTCTTAATCGAATTATGACGGCTTTCCTGATCGCATTTCTCTTTAGTTGAGTTCCAAACCCAAATAATACGAAATCCTTCAGCTGATGGAAGGTGGGAATCGACAATTCGCCATTTTTCAAGACTCTTCCGTTTCTGAGTAGAACGTGATTTTTCTTTTTCCCATTCTTCGTGCCATTCTATTTTATGAGTAACGACATAATCCCTGAAGTCTTGCTCCTCTTTTCTGGTAGCAGGTAAAATCGTAATGAAAAAGCCATCATTTCCAGCAATATGCTTCATCGTATCTGTTACACAGAGCTTGCTGTCAGCGATATATATAAAATCCCTCCGTCCCAATAATTTACAGAGTGTATTCCATGTTTCAACATGTGTGGTGTCATCGGTTGTATTCCCGTCACATGCCTCATATCGTATTGGTACGGCCCCATCAGCTGTTACTGTAAGTATCCATAATATTTGCTTCAGATCAGGTCTGTGATCTTTATTATGGCCATTCGTCATGAACACCGTTTTCTTTCCACGCTTGGTATCTCCATTTGCATCTTTGTACTTCCCTGTGAATGTAATAGTAGTAGAGTCGTTGTGTAACTCGTCCACATTGATCCCAAACTCTTTGATTGCTTGGAGTACGATATTCGTCTGGAGCGATGCTCGATCAGCATCGAATAATTTGTCAAGATCTCGTCCGATTCTATCATCATTCAGATGCTCTATTTGGTCGGCTCCTATAGGAAGAATCTGCGGTGTGAATTCTGCGGTCCATTCTCTGATTTCATATAATGGCTTTCGCCCATCGATTAAATTCATGACTATGAGGAGGAGGCACTTATATGGCTCGATTTTATGGCTGTTATCACTATAGTTGATCGCGTTTTTTAGAAGATTGGAGAGGTTCAGTCGTTCAAGAAAGTGGTTAATAATCAGTAGTGAACCAAACTGCTTCGACTGTAGATCGAATTCTTGTTTAACGTCGGTCAAGCTATCTTGCCGCCTCCTTTTTGATCTCTGATCTTGTTGGTTTTCTAATCATATCTTTATCTGCCTTGAATTGCTGACTTGTGTATTTTTGCCATGTACGGGCCTGCTCATTTAGCATATTGATTGCTCTGGGTATTGGGCAGATAACTATTTAAATGTTGCGTGTATAAAAACACGCAATGAGAGTAATGGTCGTAGTTTTTTACTTGCCTCCAAATACGCCTCAACCAATACGAAATAAGTTCCCCCAGAAGTTGTATGGACAAGCAGTTGGCTCGTGGGGAGGAAAATATCAGTATCGAAAGGTTGGTTTTCTTGAGTCCATTCCTTATCGCAAGTTGTATCGTGGTGTAATTCTTGTTAGCGATGAGGATATTGGTTCCCTATTGGATTTCTTAAAAGAGTGGGATACAATTGTTGAAGTAAGAGAAATCATACCGCATGAAGATGATCTAAAAGTATTATCTATAGATTAAGATTAGTTTACAACCTGTGAAGAATATG
>JAKRWB010000056.1 GCA_022353185.1 ANME-2 cluster archaeon
GATGCTTATTTAGAGAGCTTGGCATGCTGATAAGATGTATACGTATGAAATAAAAGGGAAATTAGCCAAAAAACTTACACAAATTGCCCGGAAAGATCCCGCGTATTTGCCGAAATCACAAATAAGATATTACAGGTTGCTGAAAATCCCTCACTTGGCAAGCCACTTCGCAATGTACTCAAAGGTAAAAGAAGAGTTCATGTTGGACAATTTGTTCTAATCTATGAAATACAGAATAATAACTGCACAATAGTATTTCTTGAAATTGCACATCACGATGAAGCATACAGGTAATTTTTATTTGAAGTATTGTATCCGCTTCAAATCTAAGGGTAACTGACTATTTCTTGAAATCGAAAGCCTGCTTAAGCATTTGATTTTGACAATCCGAATATGCATTTTACCCTGATTTTTGAAATGGATACGATTTTTTTTATTCTTGAGGAGAACTGGTATTCGAAATAAATTAATCATTAAACAACCCCCATCCATTCTTCAGCTCTCCTGCTGCCCTTTTCGGTTCACTTATATAGGGTGCCCCTCCTGATATGCTTAGCCCGTTCTTGTGGTGTAGGGGCTGGCAGGCACTTTTGCAGTACATTATGGATGGATTGGTGTCAGTACCCTGACCTTCATCTCAACATGTTAGTTGCTCCATTTCTCCCACAATACGATCTCATCAAGGCTTTTTCGCGGTTTAGACTGCGGCGCAGTCGATGGATACCCGAGCGGTAGAAGAGAAACTACTCGCACATCATCCGGTATCTGTAATATTTCTTTGACCTTTTTTTCATCGAATGCCCCAATCCAGCACGTGCCAAGTCCTTCCTCCACAGCCTGTAGGGTCATATGATCTACAGCAATCGCAGTATCAATAGGATAAGCCAGTTGGCCGCATGACATGACATATTCTTTTTCAACAGAGCAGGCTGCAATAACCACAGGTGCTTCAGCTACAAATCTCTGGTTTCCTGCAGCTTCACATAGCAATTTTCTTGTATTTGCATCTCTAATTATGATAAATCTGCGCTCCTGACGGTTCCCTGCAGAAGGAGAAAGTCTGCCTGATTCAAGTACTCTCATCAATTTATCCTCCTCCACCTCACGGGAATCATATGCCCGTATGCTCCGTCTCGATTGTATCGCTTTTAGCACATCCATTTTATATCCACTCCTTTATTTTTTTGACGCACATATCTTTCCAGCAACCACATCAATACCAATAATATGTTCTCCCTTTAACCTATGCGCCGCCATTCCTTTAAAACTCGAGGGGCATTTACCTCTATCAATATCGCTTCTTTTTGAAGCCCATATGAGCAGAGGCACTATTGCTTTCCTGAGTTCAATGCCATCATTTGTCAAAGAATATTCAACCCTGGGTGGAATCTCCGCAAACGATTCTCTTGTTACCAGCCTCTCTTTTCCCAGTTTTTTCAGCGTATCAGAAAGCGCTTTTGGACTTATCCCGTTCAGGTTCTCCATAAGCTCGTTAAACCTGAGTTTTCCATGATTTCCAATATCATTGACAATAAGAAGAGCCCATTTCTTGCTTATAGTATCTATAATGCCTTCCAGGGGGCACAAGCAAAGTTGATTACTATCTTTTTGCATAATAGCTATATTACTATAAACTTTATAGTTTAAATACTTTCAATTTTATACTTAAGAACGGAGATGAATAATAATGTGTCAAGATAAATATCTAAGAATGCATCCAGGACATGGTGGCATGGGTATGCATCAAGGAGATTGTGGGTGTGGATGCCATGGCGGCTTTAGCAGGCATCTTAAAACAAAGCAGGAAAAAATAGAAAAATTAGGAGAATACCAGCAACAATTAGAACTTGAACTTCAAGCTGTCAAAGAACATATTGAGTTCCTGAAAGGTAAATAGTGCTGGAAATCCCGCTCGATTGTTGATATCAGGCTGGCATCAGCCTGGTATCATATTTTCAATCGTTCCACTACCTCTCCGTTCTCTATATGCGAATCCATTATTTCTTCCACATCACCAGGCGTGACCTTGCCATACCAGATCCCCTCAGGGTAAACAAGGACTATGGGTCCTTCTTCACAATTTGCAAAGCACCCGGTATTTGATAACATAACTTCATCCTCTAATTCCCGGTCCTCTATCTCTTCCATAAAGTTAGCCAGTATCTGGATTGAATCCTTTTTCATGCAGACTCCTTGTTGCTGTCCGTTTATTCTGGAGCTGGAACAAACAAATATATGTTGTTTTGGTTTTTCCATTTTATTTACCTCTTACATTATTTTCGTATAAATCAACATTATCTATCCTCAGATGTTATACGCTGTCTCACCATGACATGTCTTGTCAAGCCCAATATTTTCCTCGCTCTCACTAACCTTGAGCCCTATTGTTCTATCAAGCACAAATCCGATTAAGATCGTGCAGACACCTGCATAGATGATTGTGATAACCACCCCTTCAAACTGGAGCAATAACTGGTTAAAGTTGCCAAGCAAAAGACCTGTCGCCCCCACGCTTGCAAAGACGCCTGTCAATAGCGCACCTGTGATCCCACCAGCACCATGAACCCCAAAGACATCAAGTGAATCATCGTATCCCAGCTTACCTTTGAGCATCACAGCCCAATAACAGACAATTCCTGCAATAAGCCCGATTAGGAGTGCTGCCATAGGTGTGACAAAACCTGCTGCGGGTGTGATCCCAACAAGTTCTGCTACGATCCCTGTTGCAAACCCAAGTGCAGTTGGTTTTCCGGTATTGTACCATTCTGCCGCCATCCACGCCATTCCTGCAGCTGCCGGTGCAATGAACGTCGTTATAAATGCAAGTCCTGCAATCTCATTAGCAGCAAGGGCCGACCCTGCATTGAACCCGAACCAGCCAAACCATAAGAGCCCGGCACCAAGAAGTGTGAGGGTAACATTGTGCGGCTTAATGGCATCGATACCATAACCTTTCCTTTTCCCAAGAAATACCAAAAGCGCAAGCGCAGAAATGCCTGATGTTAGGGAATTCCCCATAAATAATTTACCCAAATATGGGGTTTATGGTGACATCCCACTTT
>JAKRWB010000644.1 GCA_022353185.1 ANME-2 cluster archaeon
GTAAACACAATATGCCCGTCGAAGGGGACCTGCGAATTGCCCAGCACCGTTGCGCTTGCCCCGGTCTCATCCCGGTACAGTTCAGTAATACGTGCATCATCGATTGCCGTGAAATCTTCTGACTGGGCTATCACCGCATCCCTTGGTGATGATATTCTGGCTTTGACCCTGGTGGAATAATCATGGTTATTCTTAAGCAGCACGTTCCAGTCCTTTGACAGGGGTGTGGCCTGTACTACTGTTACCCGGCGGTCCATAGTACGGTAGATGGCGGTATCGCCGTCCACAAGCATGTATTCTACGTCAGCCAGCACAGGTTTTGAACCGGTCGTAGTAGTATATGGTGCCACGATAATACTAATGCCGCTGGAATCAGGTACGATATCTTTAATGGAGATTCCGGGTAGGGCCTGCCAGCCGTATGAGAAATTGTAATATTCTGTTTCCAGTACCGAACCGTCCATGGACAGGGTCATTATGGTACGGTAAAAACCTTCTTTTGGGTTTATTATGTCCCATGAAGCAATTTTCGTAATATCGGTGTCAGTTGCCACCTCTTCTATATAGAATTGCCTGGTGGCAATCACTTTTTTGTCAAATATCAGTTCTATATCAATGGTAATATCCGTATACTGCCCGCCAGAATGGAGAGTAATATCAGCCGAATCTATGTCAGAATAAACATCAACGATAGTTATATCTTCTGCCAATGTTGGTGGGATAAAGATACATGCCAGGATTGTCAAAAACAATAATGTTAATGGTTTATGCTTGCTCAATTACTAATCACCTCTTGGAGTAATGAATGCTCGTGAATATTCAATAATTATATTAAAGTTCAAACTATTTAGGTGATACGGATTTCTGGCATGCCTTGCTTAAGATAATGGAATATTCAATTGAAAAATGATGATACCATGAAAATCGCAATTGTAGCAATCCAGGGAAATGTAGAAGAGCATATATCAGCCGCAAAAAAAGCCTTAAAGGAGATGGGATTGCCTGGTGAAGTGCTCCCTGTAAGGCACAGCGGCACCATACCAACATGTGACGCCATCATCCTGCCCGGCGGCGAGAGCACCACACTGGGACGGCTCATGGCCCGGGAGGGTATTGATGTTGAAATCAAGGAAGCTGCAGCAGCAGGCAAACCAATTATGGGGACTTGTGCCGGCCTGGTCCTGCTGGCAAAGGACGGTGGTGACCAAGCCAGGCGAACCGGGCAGCATCTTCTGGGACTCATGGACATTAGCGTGGACCGTAACGCTTTCGGAGGTCAGCGTGAATCCTTCGAGGTCCCGCTGAAAGTATCCATACTTGATTCGCCATACAATGCAATATTCATTCGGGCCCCTGTAATTACCGGTGTTAAACCCGGAATCGAGGTGCTGGCTAGTTTTGATAAATATATAGTTGCAGCAAAACAGGGTAATGTCATTGCCCTTGCATTTCATCCAGAGCTGACTGAAGACTTCAGGATACATCGATACTTTTTCGAACTGGTTAAATAAAGCCCAAACCCAAAAATGATAGAAGAATTGTTCGAGAATAATTGTAAAGAAGCAGACACAATCTAAGGGGTGGGAGTATAGAATGAAAAAAAATTTCAAGTGCCTGCTTCTTTTAGTTCGTTCGAGAACGAACATGCATACATAGCGCTACTTTATACTTAAATCTTGTCAGACTAAACAAATGTTCGATGAGTTCACGAAGTTGACTATTTAGTCTCATCGAGAATAACCCCACAACATTTCACGAATAATGGAGCCCATGCCCCCTGTTTTTTGTGCAAGAGCTGTTATACAAGGGCTTTATGGGGTGGGTGTGGGAGGTATGGTGTTAAAAAAGACCCCTGTATAACTTCAACTCTTGGTTCGTCTATAGGCGAACAATAATATTGTATACTTACATCCTATTTATATGTTGTCAGTGAAAATAAATGTTCGATGAGTTCACCACGTTAATAAAATCTTAAAAACCAATACTATGCAGCATTATAATTCCGCCCTTTCTGGCTGATATACAACTGTTCGATACGCTCATGCGTATCTGCTTCATCTGCACTCTTGTCATCCCGCACCCGGACCAGCCTTGGGAACCGCAAGGCAAAACCAGAATCATAGGTTGGGCTCTTCTGAATTTCCTCGAACGCCACTTCAAACACTACCTGCGGTACAAATTCAAGTTCCTTGCCGCTCTCAACCACAATAAGTTCCTTGAACCGGGCCGTGAGTTCTTCAAGCATCTCATCTGTGATACCGGTCCCCACCCTTCCCATGGACAGGAAATCCCCGGTATCAGAATCAATGCATGCCAGTTGATAAGAACCTATGAAGTTAGCGCGCCGACCCTCACCCCATTCACCGCCCACCACTGTAAGGTCCAGGGTCTCCATCAAGGGTTTAACTTTAAGCCAGTGCTTGCCGCGCCTGCCCGGAGAATAAAGAGATTCCGGATTTTTCAGCATCACGCCTTCATGACCTGCATCCAGGGCCTGTTTGTATATGGCCTCAATTGTCAGGACGTCTGACGTGACAATCTGTTCTGCCACCTGCATAGTATCAGATGGAATCACACAATCAGCTAACCGTTGGCGGCGCTGCACAAGTGTTCTGTCAAACAGGCTCTCTTCATTAAGGTACACCACATCAAAGAGGAATAACTGGAGAGGTATCTCATTTTTCATGCTGTCCACATCATATTTCCGCCTGAACCGTTTGAGTATCTGCTGGAAAGCCCCGGGTTTCCCATCCTGACCCAGCACTACGGCTTCCCCATCAAGCACTGCACTCCTGGCACTTACCCCTGCCCGTACCATATCCACTATGTCCGGCAGCGAGCCGGTTACATTTTCCAGGCGGCGTGAATAAATAGAAACATTATCTTCATCTTTGTGTATCTGGACCCTGGCACCATCGAATTTCCATTCCACTGCCACCGAGCCCATTTCACTGGCAACGGCCACGATTCCCTGTGATACCTGGGCCAGCATCATTTTTATGGGTCTGCCCAGCTTGATATCCAGTCCGGTCACCCCGTCCAATCCGGCACGTTTTGCTTCCCTGGCGACAAGGCCAAGGTCATTGGTCATCATATAAGCCCGTTCCACAGCATCCTTTGGCACATTGAATGCCGCAGCGATGGCATCCCGGACAATTCCCTCACCAACCCCGATTCTCAGTTCTTCTATGGCGAGCCTGGCCAGGTAGACGGCTTCAACGGGAGTGGCCTCGCTGAACAGGAACTGTAAATGCCTGACCCTGGCGGCCTGTGAACCCTTGCCAGATGAGTTTGCGATGTCAGTAAGCCTGTTATAGACATTTTGTACTGACAGGCCCGGCTCTTCCTCGTTAAATACTGCAAAAGTGGACTGTGCTTTCTTTGCGGCTGTCAGTGCATCCCTGGCTGCCAATCCCACATCCCCGGTCTCACGAACCAGGTTGATAACTTTTTTCACAGGCAGGCCCGAAGATTTTGAAACAGAGGTGTACAGCAAGCTGGGACCGATGCCCATCTGTAGCGGACTCCAAACCGGGAATACCAGGCCCATAATGAACCTGGAGACAATCTCAAGTTCATCATCATCCACCATCAGGAAAAAGTCTGCTACCATCTGTGTTATCTCCAGTGAACTGGATGTGTCCTCGATACGCTGGCAAAGGGCGGCAAAATCCTGGAAACTGGTCATCCAGTCTTTAACTGGAATATGAAGTAAAAACATTTTCTATATGTTTGCAGGCACTGTGCCAGAATCTAGTTATGCAGTAAAATAGTGAGAGACTGTCGGAAATGTGGTAAAATCTGGACATTTCGAATAATATCCAAAAGCAAAACGATATGCTGCAGTGTACTGCATTTAGTTTATAAGTTAAAATGCCTCGAAATTCGGACATTTCCGACAGTCTCTAGATAAATATATATAGATATATGTATCTACTCAATATATATAAGTTAACATTAAT
The DNA here is from genome assembly GCA_022353185.1 of ANME-2 cluster archaeon. GTDB lineage: Archaea > Halobacteriota > Methanosarcinia > Methanosarcinales > Methanocomedenaceae > Methanocomedens_B. Next base: position 3,963 of record JAKRWB010000644.1, read on the forward strand.
ATTCAACTTGAAAAACGAGATGATAATATGATAATGCCTGGGCCTATGGAAATCCTTGTATTAATGATTATATTTGTAGTAATTCCTTTATCAGATATAGTTTTTGTTTATCTGAAGACATCGACAACAACAAGTAGTAATTCAAAATACAACCGAAAAGAAAAATATGAGGGTCTCCCCTAAGTGCGATATGCAAAATAAACAGAATGTAAAACTTTATACTGACTGCGGTTTAAATTTTTCTCAATATAAGTACTTTTGAGGTTTTTAGTGTTTTAGTAGGGATTTCTGAATAATGTTCTATTATATAAAGTTTGCCCCATATTTATAGTTTGTTGTGACCATTACTTGTGCAACGTAAGTGAATGGCATTGGTCATCGGTTAAGGAGTTTGACAGAGTCGGTATGTATTATTTTCCAAAAGACCAATGATTTCATACGATTCTCC
>JAKRWB010000645.1 GCA_022353185.1 ANME-2 cluster archaeon
AACTTGATACACTTCAATCTAAACGCACCGAACTTGCAACCTTGAAAGAAGAAGTTGAATCCAGAATTGCCGAGGTTAATAGTCTTGAATCTGAGAAGGAAAGAGTAGAAGAAGAGTCTGCTGAAATTACTAAGAAGCGGGAGGAACTTGAGACTGTAAAGGCTCGTTTTGAATCTGACAGTGCTGCCCTTCAAACATCAAAGGCAGAATTTGAAGCAGAGCAATCTGAAATTCAGGAAAGAACAAAACAAGTACAGGAAATGCAAGAAAAACTGGATGAACAAATCTTTTCCTTGAAGGGAAAACGCTCCGAAATTGCGTCTTTGAAAGAAAAAATACAATCAAGAATTACAGAGGTTAAAGCTCTCAAGTCTGAAATGTCAGAAAAAGAGGCAGAGTTTGCTGAACTTAATGAAAAGAAGCAGGAATTTGAATCTTTAAAAGCTGACATCGAAGCAGATAATAAAGAAGTGCCAAAATCCATGGCTGATATTGAAGCTCGACGACTTGAACTGCAAGAAAAGTCAAAACTGGCATTGGAGGAGCAAACATCACTTGATGAACAGCTCAAAAGTCTTGAAGTAAAACGTTTAGAACTTGAATCGATTAAAAGCGAAATCGCATATTCTGAGGAAGAGATTAAAACCGCAAAAGCAGAGATTGAAGACAAAGAAAGCGGAATCTCTGGCATGAAGTCGGAAATCGAATCCGACTATGGGGACATAAAATCAAAGCATGAACATGTCCAGGATTTGAAAGAAAATATTGAACTGGAATATTCTGATGTTTTGGAAAAACAGAAATATATAGAATCTCACGCTGTCCAGATCGATTCAAGATATAACGACCTTGTTAGAAAGCAACAGGAAATTTCCAAAGTCCTCTATGAAAAAGATATTGAATACAACCAGTTGCTTAAAAAAGAAACCGAACTAAAAGAACTCAGAAAAAAACATAATTCCAACTTTAATATTCTGGAACAAAAGCGCAAAGAACTTGAAGATTTTGAAGAAAGACTTGGTGCCAGGGAAATGGAACTCACATGCCTTTCCCTTGATGAAGTCAGGTCAAAATATGAAACTGAACTCGGCGAGATGGAACAGCAACGAAATAAACTGCAAGAGATTAAGACAAAGCTTGAATACGAGCAAAAAGAACTGAATCTTATCATCCCTGAAAAAGAGAAACTTCAGACTCAAGTTGAAAAAGATGTGCTGGATGTAACTCAAAAACAACAGAATATCAAAAAGTTCAAGCAGGAAGTGGAAGCGCAGGCTCGTGAACTCAAACTACAACAGGTTGAAGTTGCTGACCTGAAGACAAAAGCACTGAATGAAAAGGGTGAACTTGAAGGTATCCACAGGTTGCAGGTAACAATAGCCAATCTGAACAGGGAACTTGAAAAGAAAGATAAACAGATAAAGACTCTGGAACAGGATAAGGATCGTATTGAGAAGGAATTTAAAGACAAAACTCAAAAATCCAAACTGGCAGATGTACACAGTAAATTGTTTTATCAAAATGTGAAAATTAAATGAAAGCATCTCGTTTTTCAAAAAAAAATATAACCTGAAAAATCTTAATCCTTTTGGAATAACCATGAATGACAATATAGCTCTTATCCCCCTTCATCTGTATCATACAAACCAGTGCGACCCAAAGAAATGCACTGGTAAGAAGCTGTCAAAGTTTCACTTGGCACACCTGCACCGGCAGGCAAGCAAATTACCAAGAGGCGCAATATTTTTAGATCCAATGGCACAACAGGCCCTCTCGCCAGCAGATAACTATAGCCAGGGAATTATTGTACTGGATTGTTCATGGGAGGAAGTAGAGCGGGTTTTCCCTACATTACAAAAACTCAGGCTTGAGCACAGGGCACTGCCGTATCTGTTAGCTGCAAACCCGGTGAACTACGGAAAACCTTTTAAGATGGGTACGGTGGAAGCCTTTGCTGCGGCACTGTATATCTTTGGGCATAAAGGTCAGGCCGAAGAGATATTGAACAAGTTCAAATGGGGTCACACATTCCTGGAACTGAACTATGAACCACTTGAAGCATATTCAAAAGCCCGGGACAGTCGTGAAGTGGTCAATATCCAGCATGAATTCATGTAATAGAAAGATCATATGATGCTCAAAGTACCCGTGTAGTGGTTTCAAGTTCGAGGCCTTTGGACGTGATTTCGAAACTAATGGACCGGTTAGGCACAATAAGTCCTCGCATTTTCCTAATGACCAGCCCCCGCTCAATCTGGGAACCACGTTCTTTTACATAAAACTCAATTACACCATCTGACATGTATTTCAGGGTATTTATGGTAATGTCATCATGCAAACCTGCCCCCACCAGCACAAGATGGATACCGCCGGTAAGTTTACCGATAGATGACATAAGTTCAATAACCTCAATAACTGAATTAATATCATAAGTCCTGAGGAAATATGATATGGAATCCAGGACACCCCGGTATTTGGGACCATGGTTTTGGGTGATGGTGTTCTTTAACTGGCTAATGGGGTCAATACTCTGTTTAAGGAACTCTTTAGGAGACATTTTACGTTGCAATTCTGCAGGGAGAATATTGAGAAACCTGGGTGTATATGCATCTATGAATTCAGCATTTCCACTTTTTTCATATTTTTCAATGTTCCATGAGAATTGTTTCATGTCACCCCTAATCTCGGAAATAGAGTGGTCTGAGGCAAAATAAAAGGCATTCTCATCCTTTAAAAGCCCGCCATACATGAACTGTTTTGTGAATATCTCGGCTCCAGCTCCGGATTCGGCAATCAGGAGAAGTGTAGTGCCTGGTGGGATGCCACCTCCCATCTGTAAATCCAAACCTAACACTCCAGTTGTCATCAGTGTTTTTTCCGGGCTTTCGAATGCAAAATCCATTTGTAAAAACCTTACTAATTTTTAATAAATATATCGATGCAATGCTATAATAACTTTTTTGGACTTGTGTATCTAAAACCCATGAACAAGAAACGGTGCGGTAATCATGAATATCAGCGATGCCAGCATGAGGATTGCAAATGCTGTGGCAATTTTCCCGGCCAATTCACCCATCTGTTCCCCTTTACTGAATAAACGTGCAAGTATTGAATGGACTGTATCCTTGAACACGTGCCCGCCATCTAGTGGTAACATGGGCAGGCAGTTGAACAATCCCACATAGAAGTTCAGCCAACCAATCCAGAGCAGGGAGTTGGCCAGCCAGAACACGCCTACACCCAGGGGTGCGGCCAATCCGATGGGTTCATAGAACATAGAAAGCGTCCCACTAAATCCCTGGAAACTCCCTACGAAAGGATTGGGGAATGGAAGTACTAAGATTATTACCCAACCTGCCACTCCCCCCATCATCTTCGGAATCATCTGCAGGAAATGTAGTAGTTCCCTGGCCGGATATTCTCCCACAGACAAGCCTGTAGACCTTGAAATAACTAAAGTTGAAAACTCACTGATACCAATAAAGCCTTTGTCTCCACCGGATGGGTCTCCTGCCAGGTTGATGGTATAATTGACATTTACATTTTCATTGAGGATACCCAGGGTAATCTCCTGTCCTTTTGTGGTATTTGCCATATAATCAAAAAAACCCTGTGTATTGTTTATTGAGATATTGTCGATACTGGTTATCAACATACCTCCCATGAGCCCTGCATTTTCCGCAGGCATTCCCGGGACAATATTTTCGAATCTTGCCCCGCTGATAATGCCGTTTATTTCAGGATCAGGTGTTAATACCACTTCCTGTAATTGTCCGTCATTTTTTGTACTTAATCTTAGAGATTCATTGGATGGAAGGGAATCAACATATGTGTAGAATGCTGAGGCATTATCTATCTTGTTACCATTTACATGGGTTATGAGGGTAAGGTCTGTCAATCCCATCTTATCAGCAGGTGACCCCGGCACCACATCCGTTATCATAACATTGGTCACAGCACCGATGTTTCCTATCACAATAAAGAACAGTACGAAAGCTACAAGGGCGGTCACGAAATTGGCCATTACTCCGGCTGAGAGTATCCGCACCCTCTGCCTGCGGCCAATTGGCTGTATAACTTGTTTGTCACCAGTTTTTTCATCATCTGTTTTGTCACCGGGTGAATCGAAGAGCTGTTCCTCGTCGGGTTCAGCGAACCCGCCAATAGGGATAAGGACCATTATAATTCCCATTGATTTGACCTTTACATCTTCCACCTTGCATAAAATTGCATGAGAAAATTCGTGCACTATCAGTGTAACAATTAGTCCGATAAGACCCCACACCAGAGGTATGAACTCGTTGATCCCAGGTAGCAGGAAAATGTTCCTGAGTTCATGTAGTTCACTGGGAGGGGGCATTGTTTCCTGCTGCAGTGAAAATAACATTGCAATGTCGGAAAATATGATGAGGGCGAACATCAGGAACATGCCCAATAGCATTAATGGAATGCCCACATCAGCAAATACACGCCAGAAACCCTTTATTCTTGCAATACGGTCCAGGAACAGCTGTCCTTTTGTAGTGCGTATCATCAACAAAGGACCATGATTGGTGATATTGTACCGCTCAAGTATACCATACTGCTTCAATATAAGTATAGTCTGCCAGTATATGGCAAATATCAGCAGGATTTTCCAGTATGACTCAATAAAAGTTATTATAAAATTTGGTTCACTCAATGATATGGGTCTCCGTATACTGGGTTTTTTCTAATATCAGGTACTGTAATGTATCACAAGATTTTTAAACTTATTCATATACTGTAATAAATAATCATGTTTTCTATAGTATATGTTACCACAGGCAGCATGGAAGAGGCACGGCAGATTGCAAAGACTCTTGTCGAGATGAAACTTGCCGCTTGTGTCAACCTTTTACCTATAGTGTCAATATACCGGTGGGACGGTATTCAGGAAGATAATGAAGTGGCCATGGTCATTAAAACTACGTATGAGCAAATCGGAAATATTGAGAAGACCGTAAAGGAGATGCACAGTTATACCGTGCCTTGCATAATCTCATTTAGCATTGATGGAGGTTCAATGGAATATCTGGATTGGATAGACGATAATGTAATGCCTGTGGGCACTTTCAGGAAGAACTGATATTTACTGCAGGATTTACCTTTAATGTTATTATTTTCTTTCCCATCATATTTCGAACATTGGCATGTTTTTTTTGGGTCCAATCATCATTTCCCTGAAATTGTTCATGAGGCCCTTGGGAAGTGAAGATTCACTGTTTATCTCAGATACTGCCACGCCGAGTTGGCGCATCTTGTTAGCTAAACTCCTGGGGCTGAAACCTCCGACTCGTTCATCTCCCAATTTATCGTTAGTGAAAAATGGAATATAAGTGGCCTTGACACCTTGTCTTAACATCCTGTTCAGATAGTATAGTACATTCACCTGGACTTCTATATCGTCTAACAAGATGTTAGTGCCTGTAAAGGGCAGTCCGCCGCCCAATATGAACAATATCCTATCTCCCGGGCGCGCTTCCCACTCCAGTTGCAACAGTTTTGCCAGTCCAAGGTCAAGCCTGGAGAGACCGCCCCCCTTCATCTTAAGTAGCTCCCTGTGCGGCAGTTGCCACTGGTTAAATGGCCCATGGGCATCATCATCAAAGGTTATGATATCTATCTCGTCCACATCCCTTCCCAGGCTTTCCACTATTGAAACGGCAGCTATCTTGGCAAGAATATGCGGAGCCTTTTCAGGTTTCACCACTTGACTCAGTTTATTGCTTTGCCAATCAGAGGTCATCTGGAACGAATTATCAATAAGGATGGCCAGGCTGGTCCGCTGCTTATCCTTAACATGCGCTCTGGTGATAATAGAATCAAGGCGGCGCCCGTGTGTGCATACCTCCTGGATGGTACGGTCAATACTAATGGTACCTTTACCATCGTATGGCAGGTACGCTGTCCGCCCAATCGATGGGGGGACATAAAAATTAATCCTCAGATAACTGTTGCCGATTGAACTGCATTCCCGTATCAGGGCATTGTAGGTAAGGTCATGGGGGTGGTCTATGTAAGACACACAGCGCAGTGCCAGGTCACCTTCAATAAGCGGCTCAAAATTATCTTCATGCTTATCTTTTTTATCTTTACGCTTCCCTTTGAACATTTTCTATCACAGTTTATTTCCGATGCTCAATGCAATTTCCTGAACCAACTTTATGGAATACTGGTCAGTTTCGTCGGCTATGATAATTCCCTGATGAAGTGCGGCGTCTGTAAATGTCTGTTTGACGTCAGAACCCTGTTTAATAGATAGATCACAATAACGGGACATCTTGATAACACCATCAGTGGACAATCCCTGCGGAAGGCTGCGGTCTTTTTTCCATGCTCCCCTGGTCTCCTCTGCAAATTCCAGTATCGCTTCCAGTATCTCATCAGGGAGTAACGGAGTAATTTTCTTTATGACGTTCCTTTCTGTTGCACGACTGGCATATCCCACATAAATAGGCATGAAACGCCTCTTGAGGGCAGCACTGAGTTTGAATGTACCTTCATCCCCGAAATTTGCTGTTGTCAGGATGATCCATTTATTGGTCTTCTTCAGGACCGTTTCCTGGAATTCGAGAGGCAGGGAACCGGTTGAAAGCAACATGAACAGACCGGAATATGCTGAACTGGGTGCCCGGGTGAACTCATCTATCAGGAGATTGCGCCCGGACTTTAATGCCCTGGTCACAGCCCCTTCTTTGTAAGTGAATTTCTCAGCCAGGTCGGGATTTCCTGACATTGCCAGTGGATGGAATCCTCCAATCATGTGATATTCGGTCATTCCTTCAGATGCTTCGACCTTCAGGTAACTATCTTCCCCCCCTCCCATCATCGAAAGGATGTGTTCACCAATAGTGGTTTTACCATTGCCAGGAGGGCCGTAGAACATGATGGGATATCCCAGTTCAATATACCTGAGTGCTCTCAGGATGGATTCATCCTGTCCTTTGATTTGACAACTTTCAAGAATCCGCAGATAATCTTCTGTGGTTAACATATACCTATCTCCTTACAATGTGTGCACTTAAAACAGGGGATTTACTTCACTTAAAAGCAAATTCTGATTCCCGTTCAATCTGTTTTAATAGTTCACCCGCTTTTGCTTTAGAACCAATATCGTACTTGGAATTCAGGAAATCTACCTGTTCCCTGAGTGTGCCGATTTTCTGTGCGGCCATAATTCTGTTGATTTTACCTTTGCCGAACTCTTTTTTGAAGTCCTTCATTTCTTTGATTATGTCCTCGAATGGGTCATATTCTTTTTTTGCGGCCGGTTTATCTTCATTCTTCTTTTCTGTGATATAGACGAACGTGCCATCACGTGCAACTTCTCTTTTCACATTGAAGGCAAGGAGTGCAAATTCATAGACTGGGAATATACCCGTAATCAGGATGACGTTGGGTAATATAAAATAATACCCAGAAACGAGAGCGAATAATTTTAAGTCATTTCCATAATCCTCAAAGAATGTTGAAATAGAGAATGTTTCATAAGGGATACTACTGTCCATCAATACAAAACACGTTAGCAAACCAATAGTAATGTATATAAGTGCTATCGGGATTGAACTTTTCAACACTTTAAATAGGCGTTTTTCAACTGAAAATAATGAAGGGTTATTGATGATTGGGGTAAGTAAACGTACCCATAATGTTGGAATGAACGCCCAAAGTACAGCTAAAATTAAAAACTTATCTATATTTGAGCCAACAAATTTCATTCCCATAAGTGCAATTGGGAACATTATAGCTCCAATTCCCATTGAACCAAAGATGATGCCGTTCTTTCTGCCATCTACAAGGGCGACAAGGACAGTAATAGTGTTTGCAATGGCAAACAATGATACTGGTATAAAGTCAGAGGTAAACAACATGAAGAATTGATTTTTTTCAGAATCGAGCATAAGGTGTAAGTATGAACCTGTATAGGTCGCTCCTACTATCCAGAAAACAGTAAATCCGATGAGGAGATACATTACACTTTTTATCGTATTATCTTTTATGTGACGTACATTTGAAACCCCAAAAGCTGAGGTTATCAAAAGTGCTATAAAAACGATTGTTTTATACTT
>JAKRWB010000646.1 GCA_022353185.1 ANME-2 cluster archaeon
CCCATAGGTAAATGTCATTGCTCCTTCTTTATTTGTTAAATAAGCATAATAGCCGTCTTTAATGCGATTAGGTATACAAGTTTGTATATATAAAATAAATCAAAAATACTTCACGCAGATATTTTATTTTAACAACCTTGTAGGTTTAGATTCAGGACTATGCTTAAAGCAAATCTGGTCGTCTTCAAGGTTTATATTGACATTCAATCGGTAATCGGAGGTGCTTGGAGCTGCCGCCGATGTAGGGGTTTGAAGGTGGGGTGTTATGTTGGGAAGTGCCGGAGCCAGTTGGAATATATTATTTATGTGATAATAGTACCGGCCCGATCCATTTCTTCACTCCCTGCTGCCTCCATTCCTGCACTGCCGCCTGCGCACGTTCCTTACCATAGATATGAGTATTGCGAGATAGTACCACCTTTGGCAGTTGAAAGACGGGATTTAAATTATAATTAGCAACGAACATAAACGAACTCACAACGAACTCTTTGTAAAGTTGGTACTATGTAAGCGCTAATTTTTGGACAAGCCCCGCTGGTACTCTTTATCTACCAATTCTAAAACATAAGGACACAAAGCATTATCCTCAGACACTAGAAGAGGCTTTTTGGTCGAGACTTCCAGATGAATCTAAGTTGAATCTATTCCTCAAACGTATGAAAAAAGATTAGTGAGAAAATATAAAATGTGTAGAGAGGTATATAACATCATAACATTCGGGACTACACACATGGAAGAAAAGACCATAAAACTATAATACTAACAAGTTCAAAAAAGAGATTAGATGTCAGCTGTAATGAAAAGCATATATGCAACAATAACAGACCACGTCCAGATGGTGGGGTATCGGGAGATTGTAGAAGCTCATGAAAAAGCCAGAGGATTAGCAGGATTCGTTTTTAATGATATTGATGGTTCGGTTAAAGTTATGGCCCGTGGACCGGAATCTATTCTATCCGAATTTATTCATGATTTGAAATCAGGTCGCCCAGACACTACCATAGATACCATAGAGATTATTGAAGATATCGCCCTGCCTTCACCATTTGGCAGGATTGCAATGGATGATGTTAAGGAATACATGGGACGGTTTGATAAAGGGATTGGAATATTAAATGAGATAAATATCCAACTTGAAAATCATACCGGTTTATTAAACGAACATACAACATTGCTTCAAGGTATGAATTATAAACTTGATGTTCTTAATAGTGTGAATGATAAACTTGATGTTCTTAATAGTGTGAATGATAAACTTGATTCACTACCTGAAAGAATCGCCGAAGCAATGAAGAAATAATTTTATCTGCGTTCCCTCAAGACAGGTAAACCCTTACTGCCAATATTCTATCATAAGCCATTTTTTGTAGTACTGCCTGAAAAATAGTACAATTGTTAAGCCAGATTTTCATAACCCCCACTCAATAGCCTCCTCCTAACTCACCTTCGTCTTCTGCTGTGCCCCACAACCTTCACAGAGACACATCAGGACCGCCGCCACTGCGGATAATGGTGCATCTCTCCTGCCTCTCTCAGCCCCATGAACGTAATCAGGTGATACTCCCTGCCGCCGGACCTGATGAACTGACCTCTTCCAGATGTTCAGCACCTGACCCACTTATCGATCATCTTCTCAAAATGCCACAGGGACAGCATCTTCCCGGTCCTCTGGTTTATGAAAATGTGCCCCTTCTTCCTGTTCCCCACATAATGCCTGAGCATCTCGCTGCACTGATACTGCCGGTCAGCTTCATGGTCCTGGGCGCATCCGGGATGTGACGCCTGGTCCAGCAGTTTTACTTGCCCCTGGTCTTGGGGATGCGAATAATATTTTTTCATATTTCAGGTAAAACAGGGCATATGCCTGGTTTTTCTTGAAGTTCTGGTGAAGTTGGTGGGGGTATGAATATGGAGGTTATGCTGGTGAGTGCCGGAGCCACTTGAAATATATTTTTTATGTTATATAATTGAGATCTGCTGTCTCATAGATCCTATGGTGATAGGAAAAATATTAATATTCATGTAACAATACTCTCTTATAACAAGATTATGATTACACAAAAAATAACATTAGG
>JAKRWB010000647.1 GCA_022353185.1 ANME-2 cluster archaeon
TTCTGCGCCCTTTTTAGACACCAGACTTTCCCAGTTATATTTTTCCGGAATCGGCAGTTTTCGATCGTAAGGCGGTCTCGAATATTCATCTGCCATTTTCAAAAAGAGCAGATATGTAAATTGTTCAAGGTAGTCGCCGTAGCCGACCCCATCATCCCGGAGTACGTCTGCAAAACTCCAGACTTTTGATATTATGGTTCCTGTGTTCATTTTACATCCTTTTTCTTTGTTATTATGTTTGTTTTCTCTGCCTTAATCCTCTCAAGCAGTTTCTCAGCAGGCTCCCAGTCAGGAGCATTACGGACTTCTTCCAGTTCCTTTTCGTTAAGCAATTTACCTTCAAAGGCTTTTTTAAGAATACTCTGGCGCAGGGATTCTGCTTTTTGCAGGGATTCTGCTATGGTTTCTTCCATTTTGTCGCATATTGAGAGGCGGCGTTCGACCTCGACAACGATGCGGCGCTGCTCGGCGAGAGGGGGGAGGGGAAATAAAAGCTTTCGAATTTTCCCTTGAAAAATATTAGATTGTGCAGTTTGTGTTTTCTTTTCATTAATTTGTTTTTGTAAAATAGACGAACGTAAACAATAGGAAATATAATTTCCATTTTCAATGACTGGTTTTAGTACTGCAACGCTTCTTACTAAAGTAAAAATTAATCCATTTGGAGATACACAGGATCTACCAACACTTCCAGAACAAGAAAGTAATACATCGCCAGGTTCAATCTTTAATCGATTAGATATTTTATCATAAACATGCTGAGGAACATAATCAACTTTTTCTAAAGATAATTTACCATTTCGAATATTCCTGGCTGAAAGAAGTAAAATTCCAGATTCTGATCTTTCAGGTGTTATATGTTCTCCATCTGTGATGACGGTTGTAAGTCGATCAGCATTTGTCCATACCCACCCCTCCGGCAATTCAGAAAAACCAGTTGTATCCGGCGCTTCAGGCTCTTTATACTTACCTTTACCATTCCATTTCTCGCGCCTCTCCTCCAGTATCCGCTCCAGCAGCACATCCGCAGGCTCGTAGTCGCGTCCCTCCGCGCGCGCGAGTTCAGCCTCAGTGGGCACGAGTTTGCCCTCGCAGGCATTTTTCAAAACAACTTGACGGTAGATTTTAAGTTGCTCCTGCGCTTTTTTAAAGTTTTCAATGCCGTTGTCCAGATCGCTGAAAAGTTGTTCGATTTTGGAGACTATGGCTCGTTGTTCGGGGAGAGAGGATAGAGGAATTTGAATATATTTTGTTACTATTCAGCCATACAAATTATGGCTACTGTTAACGAAAGTACATTTTGTAGCTTTTTATGAAACATTCATAGCTAATG
>JAKRWB010000648.1 GCA_022353185.1 ANME-2 cluster archaeon
GTCCAGAGGCTGTGCAAAGGTATTGCTTGCACTTCAATAAAGTGAAGTGGTGTGTTGATAATGGAATGAGCAAGCAAGAGATTACAATTGTTACTGGAATGAAATCTCATTTGATTGATGAATACCTGAAAATTATAAAAGAGCTAAATGCATAATTAGATAAATAGGAGTACTGGCCAAATGGCACAACTTAAAAAACGGAGCATCAAAGTTGATGCTCGGTATTTATTCAGGCATATGATTGCTGAAGATTCATGTTTCAAAAATATCTGAATATATTTCTATTGGTTCAATATTATCTCCCAAAATCTTTATTTTAAGCTGGGTTACTACTCCACGGGGAATAGTTAAAGTTGCTGTGCCAACATATTGAGAATTTTTTGGGATATCAAAAGAATCACTTATAATTTGAGAATAAACTTCATCATTTCCTGCATCAAATCCATACCATATGTACATATTTTCTGCGTTTTCAGACCCTTCATTTTCTAAATTTAGTTGTATAATGTAGGTAGCCCATAGTAAATTATAACTAACAAGTTGACTTTCCCAAGCATAGTTAATAATTGGGCGAGGAATTAGATAATATATTTCTACTCGTGATTTTTCATACTCTTTAGGAATTTCTCCAATCTTATAACCTGAACCTGTTGTCTCAGCGTATGTGTAAATGTTGCCAAAAGCATCATCATAATAAATTAAAGAATATTCTTGATCCCACTCAGTTATTACTTCTTCTGAAATTGCAACTCCTACAGCCATGTGATCAGGTAGTCTCAATAAAACAGTATTATAATCCATATTCCGTAGGATTGAAGCTAGTAATATTGATGTATCTTCACAATCTCCCCCATTATCTACTAAAGTTTCAATTGGAAAACGAGGATATTCATCATATCCAGTGGTGACACTATCTGAAGTGTAAGGTAAACTTTGAACAAAAGCCAAAGCAAGACTTACCTTTTCCCATTCATCATAATTATTTGCTTCAGCATATTCGGTAAAATAATCGGCATAAATTTTTCCCACATCTGCATCGATGATTGAATAATAGGTATAATCTCGATGTTTTCTGGGTTGGGAGGTATAATATTTATATGAACTCTGAATATTTGGATTAGAAATCGTGGGAATAGGTATATAAAATTCATTATTTTCATATATAAAAGTATGAATTTTCCATCCTTGCGATTCATAATATTCTTCATTTATATTTGAAGATTTTGTATATGATTGTGTAGTTTCTTTTGCAATGGGTGTTTGTTCAGTAAGAAATTCGACAGATGGAGAAATTTCTGTAGAAGTAGGATGCTGATCTGAATTAGAATCAATACAACCGAATACAATCATTGTTAAAATAAAAGTGAAGATAGTAAAAATACGAATATAATTCACATGATAAAACAGTGTTAAAAAGATTTAAGCATTGCGATAAATGAGATATTTATTGTTTATCCTAAATTTATGCCTGGATTCTGTTTTCAAGTCCGAGCATGGATTAGCCGATTAGCAGTCAACGACCCCGTTTTCGAAAAACGAGGCATCCCGGCACGGGTGCATGAAACTTCCTATCGTTTTTTGTTTTTTTGGCTTTTATCGGCAAAAATGGGCACGAAAATAGTGAGAGTGGCAACTTTCAGTATTTACAATCCCTATGCCCGGAAAAAAGATTTTACATTAAATGGTAAACAAGA
>JAKRWB010000649.1 GCA_022353185.1 ANME-2 cluster archaeon
CGGTCTTAGACCCCGCTGGACTCACATCACCTTGCCATGTCCCAGAGCTCTCTGCTATATTCCAAGACTGGAGGTTTGGACTAATGGTGATGTAAATGCTGCCTTCCGTTACGCAGAGAACGTCGGCTTCCAGAATCAGCGATATTTCGGGGCTTATAACCTTCACTTCCGTTGCGGCCTATTATCCCATCCCCCCAGCTTCACATCAGCCTGTTACCAAGCTGGGTGCGGGGTTCAGTTCAGAGGTGGTGGCTAGCCTTTCCTCAGGTTGGATTTGCACCAACTGGCGAGTATGAATTTATCTCGGCACTCCTGCGATGATTTTCACTCTTCCATCAGGAAGGTTCTGTATACTCCCTGTTATGTCCAGTGCATTGGCTATAGCTACAGCCTTTGCCCTGAATCCAACTTGCTGTACGTTGCCTGATATATGAAGAATTACCTTTGTCATCATAATTCCATATATGTTAATATTATTGCATTGTGTCGCAGAACAAGAAACTGGTCCATTCGGTCGCAGTTACTTGAGTACATAATCTTATGACTATTATACTACATGGAAATGATAGAATTGATTTATTCTCTCGATAATCTTAAATATCTTTATAGCTTGTAAAGTCCGATATATTCATAAGTTTGAACTAAACATTCTATTTCAAATTTGATGATCCTATAAGGAGATAATTAATGGCAGATTTCAGAGTTATTGTTTCAGATAGAAAGACCGGACATGCACACCAGATACAGATCTCGGATAACAACACCAACAGATTCATAGGCAAGAATATTGGTGAGATTGTAAGTGGAGACGCAGTGAACCTTCCAGGATATTCCCTGAAAATTACTGGCGGGACCGATAATGATGGGTTCCCCATGCGTAGCGGCCTACCAGGTTCAAGCCGCCGCAAGGCACTTGTATCAGGTGGCGTAGGATTCAAGTCTCATGTAGACGGAATGAGGCGTCGTAAGACCATCAGGGGCGAGGAGATCGCTTCAGATATAGGTCAGATAAATGCTGTTGTTGAAGATTATGGCAGTAAATCCATTAATGAACTGCTGGGCGGCGGAACTGAAGAAGCTGGCGAGGATGCAGCTGAAGGTGCCGTAGAAGCCGCAGACGAATCTTAATAGGTTCGTCTAATATCCTATTCTCATTTTTACTATATATTTCAACTCTACTTCTTAAGTGGAACTTTTTTACATTCCATCCCAAGTTTGACACTTTGATTTATTGCTTAATGTAACCTTCATTTTTCAGGACCACAATCTGTTTTTTTCATGCTTT
>JAKRWB010000057.1 GCA_022353185.1 ANME-2 cluster archaeon
GACCTTATCAGGATATGGTTTAACATATGCAAAACATAGAAAAGACAATCCAGAGCATACTCAAAAAATTCGAAGTCAAAGATGACTACGAGAAAAGAAAAATCGTGATCTGGTACGATAAGGACGGGACAGTTAAAGATGAGGAAGAACTTGAGCAGATTAAATCCTCTCTCTCTGAAAAAGACATAAATCTCCACATACTCAACAATAACTTCTTCGAAACCAAAAAGCTCCTTGAAAAAGACGACACAGAGTCGAATTATCTCATCTATTCACCTGAAGCAGAACGAGACGATCAATCCAACTGGCTGCTTGACATAGAACTTTATTCATCCAGATTCGAGAACAGCACGATATCAGATATCAAAAGTGAATTCGGTATTGAAGGTTACGACCTCGATAAATTGCTGGAAGAACATAAAAAATTCTTTGCCAATAAAGACCGTGTTTTAGCATTCAAGCGGCATTATCGCAATGATTGGAAAGAGGATAAATTCGTATTGGGAATGCTGGCAGCACTCTCAAGATCATCTACAATTGATCAAAAAGAGATAGTAAGGAATCTGCTAATGGGTTCCCTGGAAGAAGAAGAAAACAAAATCTGGGGTGAATTCAATAGATTCGGGCTTGTGGATAAATTCTGGGATATTATAAAGAGGCGTTTCGGGTATTCATCCCAACATCCGACCCTGAAGAAACTGTTCCTTAGCTTCATAATAACCCACATAAACAGGAATGCAAGTGTTGGTTTGAAATCCTATGAACAATATATCAACAGACAGAGCAACGAATGTGAGATATTCATAAGAGGATGGATGGACCATTCAAAAGACTCCAAAGATTTTGATGATTACTGTAACAATTTGCTCGCAGCCGACGAACATAAACTTGAGAATAGTCTGACATCACTTCTGAACAAATATGACGTAGAAGACTATCTTGAAGCCGAATCCATCGACGTATTTGACAAGAACATTATCAAAAATATAGTCACGAAACTTACCGATGGCAGCGATGATTTCAACAAATATCTTGAATGGATAGACAATAGAAAAACAAAACACTGGTATCAAGTATACAGGAACATCTACTGTGCCCTTGAAAATGCTATTAAGCTTCATCAGTTCTCAAAAGAGATTGAACAGAAAGGGATCAATGAACAGAGCCTGAATGAACTCTTTAAGGGGTACATGAACCGGTACTATCTAATCGATTATTTTTACCGCAAGTTCTATTACCACTATGATAAGGACAGTGAGAAAGAGATACTCAAGAGAGATATCAAGGATATGGTCGAAAATCTTTATAATAAATTGCTTGATAAACTTCTCACCCGCTGGAGCGACCTGATCGACTCAGAGCTTGAAGATACATGGAACATCGAACTCATCGATAACCAGAGTAAATTTTACAGCATATATATAAACAATATCCTCAGAAGAAATGACAGGGATAAAGTAGCTGTCATTATATCGGATGGATTGCGATTCGAAACAGCAGTCGAACTAAAAGATGTGATTAACAAAAGCTCAATAGGCACTATCGAACTAAAAGCAATGGCAAGCTCACTTCCATCATACACAAAGCTTGGAATGGCAAGCCTGCTGCCGCATAATAAGCTCGAATACAGGAACAATCATATCTTTGTAGATGGAATTGATTCAGAGGGAACTGAAAACAGAGGTAAGATCCTGTCAAATAGTGTCAGCGATTCTAATGTATTTAAGTTCGATGAACTCAAGGCGCTAAAAATAAACGATGCAAGAAATGAGACCAAAAAAAGGGTTATTTACATATATCACAACAGGATTGACGAAACAGGAGATAATAGATCTTCAGAACATAATGTTTTCAATGCAGTGGAATCTACTATACAGGATATTAGCAAGATGATCAAATATCTGGGGAGATCTCTCAATGTGTCAAAAATCATAGTCACATCAGATCATGGTTTCATCTATAAAAGAGAACATCTCGAA
>JAKRWB010000650.1 GCA_022353185.1 ANME-2 cluster archaeon
CTTAGCAGCCCCCCTCATAGTGTTAAACATCACCCCAATAACCATAAAAGTAACAACCAGGTAGACCACCCCACCAACCCACGGAAGGCTGGTCAGGATACACAGTACCAGCACCCCCAGCACCATATCCGTCCAGGGTTTGGATTCTTTGCCAAGCTGTGAATAGATACGCCTGCCCAGCCACAGCCCGAAATACAACCTGGCAGCATACAGGGCAAATAATGTTACAAATAACAATATCAATCCAATAGGAATACCAATCACCGTTACCATAAACACCAGCGACCCAATAAATCCGATAACAACCAGCGCAAAGCCCATGGCCAGGTTCAATAATGGATTCTTTGGTATATTCCTGGCTACTGCTTCAACATGGTCAGGTAGCAGGACAAGGACCAGCAGACCAATTATTAACAGGTGGACAAAGCGTACGAGCCATCCGATAAAGAGTGAAAAGGCTTTCGGTATGCTCGGAATACCAGTAGGTTCCTGCCTGGTATAACTCACTTCCTTAATTACCGTACCTGGTGGAAAGGTCACATTCTTCTGGCTCGTGTACTCAAGAGTGCCATTAATACGGGCAGTGGAGAGAACATCGATATTACCTACCCTCAATTCCACATTGCCACCAACCGGACCGCCCAGTATCACATCACCAGATCCGCCTTCAATATTTCCGGCAATTTCACCCCTGGCTTCCATCCGGCCAGAACCAAAGAACATATCTCCACCGATATATGCCCCCTCGGATACTACTACAGAGCCCGCGCCGATAAATACATCGTCACCTACATTTCCTTCTATTACCACTTCACCAGCGCCAATCCTGACATCATCTCCCACAATACCGCTTATGGTCACTTTACCTCCACACGCCATGACATCGCCTGTGACATTACCCGATATCCGGACAGACCCTCCGCAGGCAGTAACATCACCCAGCACCGTGCCCCTGATATCTACATTATCCCCATGGATCAACAGGTCGTCATCAATTACAGTATCTGCACCGACAATTTCTTTATCTTTATAATCCAGAACAGCACTGG
>JAKRWB010000651.1 GCA_022353185.1 ANME-2 cluster archaeon
CCTTAAATTATAGCACCTAACCTCTCGAAGTATCGCAGGTGAGGCAGTGCCGCCCTTCCTCAAGTCGGTTAGTGTTTCATCTGCTTCGGCGATATTTTCGAACCAGTATTTTAGATTGCAATGGTTGCAGTTTAGTGCGCCGGTCATGACGGCACCCCCTCTGCAAGATTGAGTTTGATTAGCAGCTTAGCGTCAAGCCCTGGGAGTTCTACCTCTTCTCCAGCAGAAAGATTGATTATTCCTGATGGTGATTCGAAGTCTTCAATATCCCGGATTGCCGTAACTCGTGTTTTTGAACCATTACCGTTACCACCAGATTTTATAAGTTCGGCCTGGCAGGTGTGACATATCCACTTAAGACCTGCAGGACCTTTGACAAGTTCAGTGATAGGATAGGTTAGGGTGCATTTGTCGCATTTAATCAAGTTCGTCAAATTCTGCAAGTTCGACAAGTTCGACACTATACTACTGTCCTTTTTATTTACGTCGAACTGGTCGAACTTGTCGAAATTGTCGAACTTAACGAACTTGTCAATTCCTGAAATAGATTCTCTATTTAAAATTTTTCTAAAATCTATTTTCTCAGACTCATCTATTATCAGTTTGTAGAATTTAGCTACTTTATTATTTGAGGATTTAACATTCACTACTTCAATGACTTCACCCTCAATCAACACTTCAAGACTCTTATTTATGTCATTCTTAAACATCCTGACATTCTTTAATAGTTTTGAGTGAGTTATAGAACCATTGCTTCTCTTAATTGCATGAAGTACTTTTTCAACTTTATTTACTTCCACATTCTCCAGCAGATTGTTAATAAGTTCAAGCTCACACTCCATGCAGTATGTCACAAATTGAGTAGCAAATATTATTGAATCAATCTGAACTTCTAAACTTATTTCATGCTTACCCAATTCATAAAGCATAGCAATTTTTAAGATATGATCGTTCCCTCTGCCTATAATCCCGTTAAAATATGGGTTGTCTCTTTCGACTGCAAAGTCTTCCAGCCCCATCGTGATATCCTGAAATAGTTTAAAAGCATCATCAGATATCCCCATAGGAAACTCTGCCCTATTATAGAAATAATTAAATTGCTTCTTTACACGGTTTAATACATCAGTCCATTTATCAACATCATCATCAGACCGCAGCCTTAAGGGTCTACGCTCCCTTTTAGACATAGGGAATACGTGCAACCATCGATAACCCCAGCCACACTCATAATCATCAACCTTCATTATTTTAGTGTATCTGCCCGGTGTGGTTGCGTATAATCTGCAAATATAAGGATGATAGATTGTGATTGAATCCTCTTTTTTTGCTAATGATTTTTTCACACTCTGACGGTCATATAACTGACATTCTAATGCGAAAACACCATCATTATATTTCTGATGCATCTTTGATAACAGTGATGAGGATTCATCACGTATTGAAGGCATTACTCCGTTCTCTGCAAGTTCTCTTAAAAGACCGTCTCTTGAAAAGTCAGGGTTTAATAAAATTTCACCCTTAACCGTTTCATATATTTTCCGTGCTTTATTTACCGCTATGGTTTTTCGGCTTAAAGTACTCTCTCCAAATATTTGTATCCATAAGTTAGCATAAACCCTATCACTAGCCAGTGGAATGTAAACCTTACCTTCGGTCGTCACTGACATCAACCATAATGCACCTGCTATATGATACTCTTCGAATGCGTCAGTTGTTGTCTTTCCCCATTCCACATATTGAGATATGAAATGATTGTCCGGAATATCTAATATAAATTTATTATTTAGTATCTTTGCAGTTTGGTTTTTATATTCATCCTCTGATATTGTGTTAAGCTCTGGTTGTTTCGGTTCAGGATTCTTTATGTCATCCTTCGGGACCTGCTTGATATCACACTGTGAACCATTTTCTTTATATCCCGGCTCGTATAGCTCCCTCACATCACTAAAATGATAGTTTTCACACGAAGCATGGAAGCAATTAAAACCCATGACACCCGTATTCACTTGAATTAGACTTGCATCTTTATGCTCATGGTCAAACGGACATTTGTCAAGCTTGTGGATAGTTTTATCACTTTCCTTCATAACCTGTGTCACATTGAGATTATGTTTTTCAACAAACTTTTCAATCGTCATATCACCGGAATAAGGTTTATCGTTTGTTGGTGCTGCTTGTGAAGATTTATTCGATGTTGTGGTGTTACCTTTGAGTTTTTCTAACTCTATCTCGTATAATGCAGATACTTC
>JAKRWB010000652.1 GCA_022353185.1 ANME-2 cluster archaeon
AATCAGATTGAACAGGCGTTCAAAGACGTGAAATCGTTCATTAAGATTCAGCCGTTCAATGTCTGGACGCCAAAACACGTCAGGGCACATTACACAATATGTGTACTTTCGTATCTGCTGGATATCATGATCGCAAACCGCTTAAAGGAAGTTGATATCGGGGTAAGAAGTCCGCAAAAGGTGTATGAGGTATTGAAAGATGGGATAATCGGAAAATTAACAATGAAGAGTACGGGTGACGAGTGTCTCAAGTTAATGAGTCCTCAATCGCAGCAGAAAGCGATATTGGAGTTGTTTCAAAGCGAGAACGTTGTAAGGAGGGGATATCTAAAATCGATGGGAATTAAATGAAGAATATTACGACCAACAAATAGCTGAATTTTTGGAAACATGCAGCCATACGGTAGTGGGTTTGGTTTAGGGGTGGTAAACTTGGGTTTTAGTATATTTTAATCCTCTATTTTTTGCTGTCTTAAAACAGCGATGATATTCACTCAACCATTTTTCAACAATGAGATAAATAGTACTTTCTGTGATATTTTTCATAATATTCAATTTCCTTAATAGATTTGGGTATCTGGAGGATGCGCGGGATGGTGGCGTCAAAAGATTTTAGGAGTGGGCGCATAAGAGTGGAGACTGTGTTAACACAATTTATAGATTGTGATAATGAGATATTGGATGTTAATCCCTAACATGCGCCTGTATTAGATGTTTCCAATGATGACTGGATTCTGTTTTCAAGTCCGAGCATGGTTTAGCTATCTTGCAGTCACAGTATACCTCGAACAAGATGCACCGATACCTGTATGGCGATTTTTCAAAAATTACACCCTGTCAACCACAAAACCCCCCCTAAAATAATCAAAAAGTGCAGGAAAGCCCCCACTTTCCCGTACTCCAGATACAAATCACCTGCCTACTTTCCGTTAACTCTTAGGTTCAGATATCACCAGCCTTATGTTCATCTGCTCTAGCACACTTACCACCTCACCATAAGCAGTGAAGAACTCCTTTTTCAGTGCCTTCACAGATTCCACCCGCGGTTCGGCTGCCATCCATATCTCATCAGCATTACTCCCACGGCTAATAGAAACACAGGATAGCATATCCGCATGGGTGAGCCGGTACACTGAATCCGGACCGCTTGGCGTGACCC
>JAKRWB010000653.1 GCA_022353185.1 ANME-2 cluster archaeon
AGGATAATGGTCTGGCAAGAACTCTTACATAAAGGCAAGATTGATGTGATTGGAACCAATAGTGATGAATGGACTCGAAGGCAGGAACATATCAAAGAAGTATTATCTGGGGAGGAAATAGAATATTGCCAGATTAGGATTGTTGAGATAAAGAGCTCGGGTGTGGTAATCGATTCTCCTGGTATGATATCACCGAGAACTTTAAGGTTGTAATTTGACGGCTTAAATGGGTCTTGTTGTGGAAAATGGGGATGATATATGTAATGTACAAAATTCACACATCATAAGACCTCCATCGGTCACATAAAAGAGCATTCGCAACCATCTCTACTGTAATCACCCCAGCAATCACTAATCTGCTCAAGCTTCCACTTGTTGACGGGAATGTCGCCAATCGCTAAGGCCACCTTGCGTTCGCTTGCTCTTCAGGCTGTGGTTGCCGATACTAAGGAACTCCGCACAACACCTCACGATGCTGCACTTCCTTTTTTCTTCGCACGGAAGCAGAACCGTGCGGAGGGATTTTAACCCTTGTATAGACATGCTTATTTTTATTCCAATGTCTTGTTTGTTATCTTTCTCTCTTGTGCTTCAAGGCACGCGCCCCAGCCGTGCCACCATCGGACTGCAAGTCCGGAGCATCCCCAACCTTGTGTTGGATATCCATACTTGCGATATTACACGATTAGAGGGCACAGAGAAAATGCAACCAGTACAACCAGATTAAGCCACACAATGTAATCTATGGTATCGTTGCAGGACACATAGTTTTGATACTGGTGCAAACTTAATCGGTAAACCCCTGCAGGGATGGTTGTAAAGATGGGCATGAAAAAGTCTGAGGGGGATCATGCCCACCACGCCAGATGTAAAAGTGTTGGGTTGCCTGGCGCATAGTATCAAAACACACTGAATGATTTAAAAGCTTCGATTTGTCACATTGCTGTCCAGATCAGGCAGGACATGAAAACCAGCCCACAGTGCCGATATATCGATTTAAACGGCCTGTATTGATTCAGGGTATACTGTGAACCATTCAAAACCAATTATCTCTTAATATACTGCGTTGTACAAGGCTGTAGACTGGTATAAAGGATACAAGTACCTGTGTCATGCTATTCATGATACATCTTTTAGGACAAATGCGGAGGAAGGGATTCGAACCCTTGAACTCCTGCGAGAATGGATCTTGAGTCCATCTCCTTTGGCCTAGCTTGGATA
>JAKRWB010000654.1 GCA_022353185.1 ANME-2 cluster archaeon
AATTATGCAGCTAATCAGATCAATTTATTAATCAAAGTTTATTTGATAAAAAATCCTTTGAAATCAAAGACTTCTCGACTAACTCAAAATTTCACTACGTATATATACATCCACAATCCTCGTAAGCCTCCGGAGGATTCCATGACCGATAACTGGTACTCAACATCTTGTCGACATTCAGTGCAGTATTTTAGCTGGCTGGTAGGCGACCTTGAGCGTTTCAAAAAAAAGAGCGAAATGTCGGTCAGCCAGGAATTCCTTGATAGTATCAATTTTTGCGGTCTTGAAATAGAACCCTATGAATCACATC
This sequence comes from ANME-2 cluster archaeon, assembly GCA_022353185.1. GTDB lineage: Archaea > Halobacteriota > Methanosarcinia > Methanosarcinales > Methanocomedenaceae > Methanocomedens_B. The sequence continues at coordinate 311 of JAKRWB010000654.1, forward strand.
TGTTGACAATAAGTGGCACCCTGCTATCCTTTCTGCTGCTACTCATAGTGGATGTATTACTCCTGCAGTTCACGATATTTAGCTCCAGCACAATTGCATTCATGGTCCTGACCACAGTGCTTATTCCAATTTTCGTGCTGGTTTACCTGAGCGAATACCCCAAGATTCATGCCCGGTTCCTGAAGATACATTCCCTGGGTGACATTCCGGAGATACTTTCCTACATCGTCATGAGCATGAAACTAGTATCCAACATGGAACGTGCCATCACCTTTGCCGCTACCAACTCTGAGCGCCCCCTGGCCCGTGACCTGCGCAAACTCATCTGGGACATGCATGTCCGTGTGTACACAGGCATAGACGATGCCACAATAGCCTTTGCAAATCAGTGGGGTAAGAACAGCGAATACTTCAAACGGGCACTGCACCTTGTGAGAAGCAGTACCAATGAGCCTGATGAGGCCCAGCGCGTTATTACGCTGAATAAAAGCCTTGATATTGTACTTGAGGGGACCAGGCACATGATGGGAGGATTCGCAAACCGCCTTAAGACGCCTACATATATTCTGTATAGCATTTTCATTCTCATTCCGCTGGCACTGGTGGCACTGCTGCCAGCCCTGACCATAGTGGGTGTACGGATAGATGCTGTTATCCTGATACTGCTCTATGACCTGATACTACCCCTGGCAACATTTGGTTATGCCGAATATATATTACTCCAGCGCCCGGCTACGTTCCCACCACCCCAGATTCGTGACTCCCACCCGCGCCTGGTGAACATCAAACGCACGAGGCGTGTGACATTGATAATTGCGTTGGTCACTGCAGTCATTATTGGGGCATCGGGGTACCTTTGGCTGGCATACGGCAATCCCTTCGGGCTTGTGAGTACCGGTGCCATGACCGGCTACATCCCACCTTCGTTCCCTTTGATATGGGGTGCCACGGCGTTTATCACCATATACGCCATCGGGGTCTATACTCCCTACAAGAGTATCAGGGATGACATTAAGGAGATTGAATACCAGTTCGCTGATGCGCTGTTTGTCCTGGGCCGCCGTATCAGTGACGGACGCTCTCCTGAATGGGCTTTCATGCAGACTGCACAGACTATGAAAGGTACACGTATCGGGGATGCATTCCAGGATGTGGCAAATAACCTGTCACTGCTCAGGACAACACTGGTGGGCGCGATATTTGATAGTGAGTATGGAGCTTTTCGGAATATCTATTCAGAGCGGGTACATACTACTATGCGTTTGTTCACACAGAGCGTGTACAAAAGTCACCAGGCAGCAGGTGTAGCTATCGTAAAACTGGCAGACCATCTAAAGGAACTGCAGGAAGTAGAGGAGAATATAAAGGGCTCACTGTATGACGTGACCTCGACAATGAAGTCCACTGCAACCATATTTGCACCGCTTATCGCCGGCGTCACCCTTGCACTTTCAGAGGTCATCCAGAAGATACTGCAAAACATTTCTCTTGAAGCCAGCAGGCTGCCGGAAGGTATGGGTGTTGCTTCCATAATGTCTGATGTGGGCGGTGGTATGCAACAGAGCATACCGCCAAACATTTTCATACTTGCTGTGGGTTTCTATATGATAGTGCTGGTCATTATTCTGGTACGGTTTGCCGGCGGTATTGAATACGGCGGGGATAAGGCACAGTTCATGTATGACCTGGGACAGATACTGCCTGTTTCCATTATGGTTTTTACCATTTCGGTTGTTGTTAGCCGGGCACTTTTTACAGCAATTGTGTGAAAAAATTCGCAAACTTTAAATATGTCACTGATGTCGCAGTAACTGGTACGAAAATGGCAAAATCTAACAGATGTTTTATAAGAGACAATACTGGTATGGAATTACCTATCAATATTGTAGTGATGCTTGTGGTAGGTATGGTCGCATTGGCAGCATTGCTGGCCATCATCCCTGAGTCAAAGAAAAATCTGGTTGTTGAAGTGGATTCAGTGGATGGTAATTCCGGTGTAACAGGGAACATTGCAAACGGTGTTCCTACTGATGTCGATATAGGTCTGACATTGTATGACCGTGATAACAATCCGGTGGAAGGAGCCAGTGTAATAATATCAGGCGGCGGCGGTCAGGGTTCTGCCAAGACCGATGCCAGTGGACAGGCGAATGTTACAGTTACAGATGTGTTCATCAGGGTCAACCAGGACTCCATTGACCTCAAACTGGTTGCTAAAGCCAATGGTTTTTATGATTGTACCGATGAGTCTGCAATCCTCATAACCTGAGTATGCTTCGCGACGAGTCTGCAACTACGGGCCTGCCCATGCGCATGGTGGTCCTGACCATTGTCGGAATGGCCGGACTGGGTGCAATGATCATGTTTATCGGCGATGTGGAACTTGTTCCCAAAAGCATGCATGCTGATATTATCGGAATTGATAACAGTACTACGAGCAGTGTGTTGCACACCAACAGCGGTGTAAAAAATATAACTGTACAGGTCATTGATGTAGACGGCCAAGCAGTGGAAGACGCTACAGTAATAATCTACGGGCTTCACACATCCTGTGCCGGAATAACAGGTGTTGATGGGCGCACAGTGCTCAGTCTGGATACAGCTGCTATTAGCGTAAGCGGCGAAGGATACTTGAAATTAGTTGCCAAAGGGAATGGTTTTCTTGATGCAAAAAATGACTTTGCCCTGAAAGTAGTCTCAAGTTGAACATGGTCATGTGTGTATCTATGCTTTTTCAGGTTGCCTGTTTGACATTACGAACTTTATTATCACAGCTGCTGCAAATAACACAGCCAATCCTATGGGATAATAAGTGGACCTTATGATTTCCCACTGGTCGGCCCATACCAGATAACCGGTGATAATAAGAGCAACAGACGCCACGACACCTGATAATTCTACAGGTACTTTGATGCTGCCAATGGTTATTTTGTTTATGTTCTCCTGGCGTTTAAGCCTGAGATTTACCTTTTCCAGCTCTTTTCCGAGGTCGGTGATTTCTGACTTGTGGTCGCAGCTAAGCGAATCTACCGATGTGGCTGTTTGGTCCCTCAGGTTTGTTTGCTGTTTGGTGAGAGCTTCTATTTTTTCATTGATAGCCTGGATATCGTGCATGATTTCACTCAATGACTTATTTACCTGGCTCAGGTCGTTCGACTTTAACGTATCCAGTTCAAGTCGCATCTTATCCAGAAGTGCCTGCAACGTACTCATTTCACCATTGAGTTCTTCAATATCAATGTCTGTCCACTGGCCACTTTCAGGTTCCAGTAAAACTAAGTTTGATTCGGTCGTATTTCCAGACAATCTCCTTTCAATCGCACGCAGACGCCTATCAAGGCTCCGTAAGCTCTGGTCAAATGACTCTATTCTGCCGTTAATATCTGGTCTGTCCATTTTGTCACTAATCCGGCAAGCTAAAATATCAAATCATATTTATGCGTTGTTATCTTTTAGCGGGGAGTGATGGGAAAAATGTGGGACAATGAACAGGGCATTGATACGGTTCCATTGAAACTGGTAGTCTACCTGATACTGGTCGGTGTCATAATTGCAATGGCAGCAATCGGCCTGAAAAATGCCGGACCCCCGATGGATGAAGCATTAATGCAACGGCAGATGGGTGAATTGAAGTCATCTTTCCAGCAGATGCAATCAGGATACGCCCGTGACCTGGTCGACCCTTATGCTCCCACAGGTAATATCAGGAACTTTGACTTGGTACTACCAGACAGTCTTGAATACATATGCTTTGGTGTGGACCCTGACCCCGACAACAACGGCATTCTCACTGACACGCCGCCCGGACTTGAGACTGATGATGGCAACGTCATATATTACAAACTCACGGGCGGCAGCAAGACGTTGGTAAAACTTGATAGTTCAGTTCATCTAAGAGAAGGCGTTTTTTCTGGTGGCCTATGGGCACCAAATGTAGTGGACGGGTTGCAGCAGGCCCTGGTAATAAGAGGAGGCAGCCAGTCAGTGACCTTTGAATTAGTATATAATAGGGGTGATGTCTACACCTTGTCCCACCTGACAGATGATGTGGATGCGTATATAAAACCTGACAACAGCGGAGGTCTCCAAAATGGACTGCTGGTGTCAGTACAGCCGGATTCAGTGCCTGCCGATGGAGTGATGGCTGCCAGGGTCAGTGTACAGGTCATTGACAGCATGGGCATCAACATACAAGCAGAGGGTCGGGTTATCAACCTGAGCAGTTCATGCGGGAACCTGAGCGCAGACCAGATTATTACCAATTCCCATGGCAGCGGAAGCACAACCATAACATCAAGGGAATTGGGACTATGTATGATTACTGCCCTCTCACCCGGCCTGCATAATGGCAGTGGTGAAGTTGCATTTACCCTGACGCCTGTGGTATTTGAGTTCAATAACTGGATTATGTCATCACCCGGGGGTGGTCCTGCTGATGAATTAAGTGCGGATTTTGAACTAAAACATGATGCGGTGTACAGCGTCACCTTGACGGGCAGGGGTACGGAGGCACACTGGCCCCTTATGCCGGATGAATGGGCAATTTGCAGAATTGAGATTGACAGTATGATAGTGGGAGATAAAGAAATAGCCAGCGCATCTAAAATAGATGTACCCTTTGGGAATGTGCTGTTGGGTGCAGGCAATCATTCCCTAAGGGTGACCATGACAAATGATTTCAATGTCCCTCTGCTGGGGGACAGGAATCTCTATGTTGCGACAGTTATGCTGTCCTGATATTATTTGTGTGAGCGCTTGTGAGCAGCCAATCCGGCTTTGCTCTTCACGGTTTTACCGCATACGTCACATGTGAATTCAGGGTTTTCAGTCTCCTTTCCCATCTCCGCCCTGAGTTCTTTTTCGAGTTCAGCTTCTTTGTCCGAAACTTCTTCTTCTGCCTCTATCTCTTCTTCGGCTTCTATTTCTTTTTTGTCCTCTTCTTCAACTTTTTCTTCCCACTCATCTTCTTCTTCAGGCTTTTCTGATTCGGCCATCTCTTTTCCCATCTTGTAGTCATCCCATCCCATCCATGCAAGGATAAGACCTACAAAGAAGATACAGATGCCAAACATACCCAGCACAAAAAGAGCAAGTATCTTCCAGAAAGGAGTGAAGGTAATCAGGCCGGCCATAAATGAAGACAGAATTGGAATGTCAATAACATACCATGCAATACCTATTATAATCAGTACAATTCCTACAATAAGATTAACGAGCGATTTATTAGAGTTCCCCATAGTATTCACCTTATTACATGTACTTCTAAAGATATTTAAATGTTTCCTGAAAAAAACAGGCACACCCGGGCTGATATTAAGACAATCGTTTTCTCACAGCATCAGCATGTGCGCTCAACCCTTCAGCTTCAGCCAATGAGGTAATCGTACCCTCAAGTTTAGCCAATCCTTCCCTGCTCAGCTTCTGGATTGTGGACTTCTTTACAAAATGGTCCACATTGAGCCCGGAATAAATCCTGCCATACCCGGCAGTGGGTAGCACATGGTTGGTGCCGGAAGCATAGTCACCTGCCGAAACCGGAGTATATGGCCCGAGGAAGATAGAACCTGCATTAGTAATTTCCTCAAGTATCTTTCCGTCATCAGCTGTGATTATTTCAAGATGTTCAGGAGCAAACCTGTTGGAATAATCGATACAATCTTCAAGTGAATCCGCAACCAATATTGCCGCATTTTCCAGTGACTGTTGTATAATTTCCTTTCGTTTGGCAGTCCCGGCCATCTCAAGCAGGCTGTCCTTCACCTTTACCGCCACATCTACTGATGTAGTAACCAGCACAGATACGGCATTGGGGTCATGCTCAGCCTGGGCCAGCATATCAGCAGCAATGAAAAGGGGGTTTGCCGTGTCATCGGCTATAATAAGCACTTCACTGGGCCCTGCAGGGAAATCAATCTCGCAGCGGTTCCTTACCATCATCTTGGCAGCCGTTACATACACGTTTCCCGGGCCCACTATCTTATCAACGGCAGGCACGGTTTCGGTGCCGTATGCCATGGCACCCACGGCCTGTACGCCGCCCACCTGGTAGACGTGGTCAGCCCCTGCAATGTGTGCCGCTGCCAGTGTGAGCGGATTTACCCCGTCTGGTCCGGGCGGGGTGCATATGACCACGTTCTTAACTCCTGCCACCTTTGCCGGTATTACGGTCATGAGCGCAGTGGATGGATACACTGCCCTGCCGCCAGGTACATACGCACCCACAACTGCCAGGGGTGTAGTCTTCTGCCCCAGCATGATGCCGGGTGAGGATTCCATGAACCACTGGGATTCTCCCAGCTGTGCCCTGTGGAACGCACGGATATTGTCGGCTGCGGTCCTGAGGTGCTCTAAAAGATTTGGTTTAACAGTATCAAGTGCTGCTTCTATTGTTCCACTATCCACTTCAATATCATCAATATCCGCCCCGTCAAACTGTTTCGTGTACTGCCTGAGAGCAGCATCGCCTTTGGTCTTGACATCCCCAAGGATGCTGGATACTGTTTCTGTAACGTCCTGTATCCCGCCTGCTCTGTCAAGCAAGCGCTGTGATTCCTGGACTGTGAGGTCATTGAGATGCTTGTGTATCATATGTACTCTGTCAATGGGGTGAAAGTTAATAATATTTGTTTTTCTATGGGGTTGTCAAATTCCTCTGCCTTTTTAGTAAACCCTGCTTTTGAGATAACAGTATAATGCTCATTCCTCGCCCCATTAAACCAATTAACCAGCGGTGCCTTATCCAGCAGATGCATGATAACATCAACACCCGTCTTTCTATTCTGCCATTTGCACTCACAAAAGAGAATATCCTGGCTATCCTTATCCAATGCCACCACATCTATCTCGTCTCCTCGGTTCCACCAGCGGCCCCAGTGGGTGAACTGTGCCTCTGGGAGGGGATCAGCAGCCGCTTCCTTAATGAACTCCATAGAAATAAGCTCAAAAGTGCGTGAAGCAAGCCCAGGCATTGCTTCCATAATGCTATCCAACAGGTTATCCGTATCCCTCATTTCGATTCTGGAGCGGTTGGGCATTACAAACCTGAACCAGAAATTCAGGAAATTATCCTTTATATCTGATTGAAACTATTTTAAATATTTACAGCAAATAGGAGATATTTGATAAATGATTCTTTTTAATTTGTTGGTGCAGAATAACACAAGCCTGCAACCGGTCTATACTTATCATGGCAACCAAACCAGACCTCCAAGGACCGCATCTGATCGGGTGGATATCCAAACGGCCAGGCAGCTGCCGGCACTGGCAGGGCTGCGCATGGGGCTGGCTGCCAGGCTTCAATGTGTGTGCTGCAGGTCCCGGTCATATCTGCCCGGTAGGACCTCCGGTCGGATCTCGAGGGTGCCATGCTTCAAGGTATGTGTTGCAGGTACCGCCTTTGGTTGATCAAGGGGCGGCCGGTAGGCGGGGTGGTAATTTCGATAATATGTTCCCTCATTATTATAACAATTATTATTAAATTATTAATATATTTTCCACTTGAACTGAAGGGCTACTCGCTGAATATAATCAATGATTAGGTAATTATTTTGCAAAAGTAATCCTCAATCAAGAGCCTGTGGTTATCCAGACCTGATCAGGCTCAAAGTGATCCAGCCGGTCAGTATTATCCAAAAGACCACGGCTGGGCAGGGATATATTCAGGACAGGTAGGCAGCTGTCACCTCTGGCAGAGCTGCCCTTTATCTGGTTGCTGCGCTGATCAAGTGGCTGGCCTTCGGTAGATCAAATGCAAAGGCGACTACAAATCCGTGTGAATCAGTGAAATCAATGTCTTATTATTTTTGCAGTACCTCGCCCCCACAGTTAATAATAAGTACCCCCTGCCACCAAAGACTTAACCACACCTGAAAAACCAGGAGAGCTGAGAATATGGACAAAAGCAGTCTATGAGGATGTAAAATGACTACAGATGATAATCTAAAAGCGGCGTTTGCCGGAGAATCGCAGGCTAACCGGAAATACATAGCCTTTGCCAGGAGAGCAGACCAGAAAGGGTACCACCAGGTAGCCAAACTCTTCAGGGCAGTGGCTGAAGCAGAAACAGTGCATGCCCTGAACCATCTGGAAGCAATGGAAGCGGTGGGTGATACTGAAGAAAACCTGACGGCAGCCATAAAAGGAGAGAACGAAGAGTTCCAGACGATGTACCCTGCCTTTATCGAAGAAGCCAAAGGCGAGTTATTGCAGGATGCTGCGGTCCTGAGTTTTGATGTAGCTAACCAGGTCGAGGAGATCCATGCCGGGTTGTTCAATAAGGCGCTGGAAAATCTGGGCAGTAACGAAGAGGTTGACTATTATGTTTGCCAGATATGTGGCAATACCGTGGAGAAGAATCCACCTGCTAGATGCCCAATCTGCAATGCACCAAAGGAAATGTTCAATAAGATAGATTGAGGGATGGGAAATGGGAAAATTAGCAATTATTTACGGAACCGGATTTGGCAATACGGGCCTGATGGCCAAGGCCATTGAAGAGGGAGCCAAAAGTGCAGGGGTTGAAGTTACTCTCAAGGCTGTGAAAATGGCCAGTATCTCTGATGTGGAAGAAGCTGATGCTATTGCCATTGGTTCTGCAACATATAAGGGTATGGCCATGCCCGATGTTATTGAATTTGTAAAAGGAATGGCAGGGTTGTCACTGGAAGGTAAGGTGGGTACTACATTTGGTTCCTATGGCTGGAGCGGGGAGGCACCAGGTGTTATCAGTGGTATGCTAAAGGGATATGGCATGGATGTTATAGAACCTCCCCTACGCATAAAGCGGCGGCCGGCAGAGGCTGGACTGGAAGAGTGCAGGCAGCTTGGGGTGCAGATTGCCGGGAAGTTGAAGTAGGGGAACTGAAATCATTCTTCGAACGGGACCGATAGAGATAATTAAATAATATGAACAAAAATGTAAATGTCAGTTGTTTGTAAAACCAACCAGGTGAAAAAATGTTTAAAAGAACAATAATAGCTATCTTTTTGATTGCTGTCCTGCTGACGCAGGTCACTGCTGTGAGTGCTTTGACTGCAAGTGATGCAAAGCAGGATTGGAGAGATGCGAAAACGGTCAGTGCACAAAAGCAAGAGATACACAGGGATGCAAAAATAACATTTGCAGGAGATGCAAGTGAAGAGAACAAACAGGCGGTTGTAGATACAGGAAAAGATGTATTAAATGCAGCCCTTGATGAGGCAGAAGCATGGTTGCTGTGGAAGGACCTGGAAACCGAAGAAAACCCGGATATTCCCGATGACCTCAAGGAGACCATTCATGAGGATGTGGAAACAAACCTTGCAAAAATAGATGAGTTACGTTCAGATGTTGACGGTATTTCAAACCGGCTGGAATTGGGGATCGTGTACCTCAAAATGGTGGGAAGTTACATTGAACTCGTAACCGATGTGGCCCGGGATTCTGGAATGGTATATGTTCATCTTGCAAATACCCATATTGAAAAAGCTGAAGACCTTGAATCAAGGTTACGTGAGTCAGCAGAGGGTATTGACGATAATGAAGAAATTATCGAAAAACTGGATGCGGCCAGGGATGACCTTGACGAGGCAAGAAGCAATGTGGATAAAGCGGAATCTTCGTATAAACAGGTAATGCTCCCGGGAACTCCATTGATCAAATTCTCAGAAGGGAACAATTACCTGAGAGTAGCCAGGACGAACCTTCTCAGTGCGCACAGAAACCTGAACCAGGCATATATCCTGATGGTAAGAGGTGAATAACATGAAGAACAAGACAATCCTAATGGTTGGATGTATTCTGATGTTGAGTCTGGTCATTGCCGGTTGTGCAGATAATCAGCCTCAGGAGAATGTTGTACCAGACGGCAGCGATACCATTACACCCACGGCTGACCCCACCAGTACTGGAACGGATGTGGACAACGGAACTGCCACATCAAATGTAACTTCAGTGACCCAGGAAGAACTTGACCAATTAATGGCAGATATAGAATCACTTGA
>JAKRWB010000655.1 GCA_022353185.1 ANME-2 cluster archaeon
AGAAGTGAGGAAAATAGGGAGTGATTTTAAGAAATGATGGGGTAGTTAGTGATTGTGTCGAAAAAATGAGTTCTCAAAGTTGGGTTATAAAACTATCTCCCTGCCCGGTAGTGGTGGCAGCGGCTGAATGTGAAGATGACATACGTAACTCTTTGTCGTTTGGCAGGTCAGATTGAGGAAATGTAAGAAACCATTGAATCGAAAATCTTTTTACCGTCTTCTGAACCCAGTATATGTTCTGATGCCCGCTCTGGATGTGGCATCATTCCAAGGACATTACCTTGCTTATTAATGATTCCTGCAATATTTTCAATGGAGCCATTGGGGTTTGCTTCATCAGTAGTATTGCCTTCCTCATCCACGTACCTGAATGCTACCCTATTCTGTGAATCGAGTTCGGACAGTGTGTGCTCATCTGCAAAATAATTTCCTTCCATATGTGCAATAGGTATCCTGATGACTTCACCCATTTTGAAGGAATTGGTGAACGGGGATGTATTGTTCTCCACTCTCAGGTTGACCCATTCACACCTGAATTTCGGGTAGCGGTTGGTCATAAGTGCACCGGGTAATAGTCCCGATTCCACCAGAATCTGGAATCCGTTACATATACCCACCACAGGCAGTCCCTTATCTGCCATCTTCCTGAGGGAATTCATTATAGGTGCCCTGGCAGCTATGGCACCCGCGCGCAGGTAATCACCATAAGAGAATCCGCCGGGTATTACCACACCATCGTATCCTTCCAGTTCATCCTTGTACCACACCAGGTCGGTTTCTACGCCAATAACCTCGTTGAGCACGTAGTGCACGTCATGGTCACAGTTGCTGCCGCCAAACTGCAGGACTGCAATTTTCATCCTGATTCCTCGATAACTATATCGTAATTATGTATTACAGGGTTTGCCAGCAGACGCATGCACATATCATTCACCCTGGCTCGCGCTTCATCAATGGACGGTGCATCAAGGTCAAGTATGAAACGTTTTTGCATCTGCATGGAATTGGTGGTAAAACCAAGGTGTTCAAGTGCCTTTTGGATGGTGGATGCTTCGGGGTCTAACATCCCGCTTTTAAGCCCAATGGTAACTTCGGCGTGGTATTGCATTTTATATAAACCTCAGAATCTGACAACGTATTTTAGGAGCAGAACGATAATTACCTTTTCGGTATTACTTACATGGTCTTTGGTGCATATATGCCCAGAGTGTCCAGCACAATTGCCAGTACAATCCTTGCAGAGTCCACCAGCACCAGTCTTGAGTCCCGCAATTGCGCTTCGGCGTTTAGCACAGGTATGTATCGATAGAACTGGTTGAATGAGTCGGCCAGTTCCCGGGCATAGGTAGCAAGGTGGTGGGGTTTCAGGTCCGAGGCCGCCGAGTCAATGACAGCAGAGAACCGGGCCAGATTTTTTATAAGTTCTATTTCCTGGTCTTCCACCAGCACGGATATATCATGTTCCAGGGCAGCCAGATTTATCCCTGATTCTTCTGCATTAGCCATTATACTGCACGCTCTGGCATGACTGTACTGGATGAACGGAGCACCCTGCTTTTCAAAATCCAGCGCATCCCGCCAGTCAAAAACTGTGGATTTCTCGGGCGATACTTTGACCACATCATACCTGACCGCGCCTATACCCACGAAATTTGCCACATTACGCTTAAAATCATCATCTGTGTCCGGCCTGCGCTTCTCCACTTCTACCAATGCCTGGGTATCTATCTGGTCCAGCAGTTCATCGGTACTGATGAACTTACCCCGCCTGGTACTCATGCTGCCCTCGGGCAGGGATACGAACTCGAATATCACAATCTCTGGCTCATTCTCACCCAGTGCGTTCAATACCGCTTTCAACTGACCCGATATCAGTTTATGGTCCGCTCCCAGCACATCTATCATTCTGTCGCAGTGCCCGGCTTTCCACAGGTGGTATGCCAGGTCCCTGGTGGTGTACAGGGATGTGCCGTCACTGCGCTGGATGACCAGTTTCTTCTCAAAACCATAATCGGTAAGGTCGACCATCAGGGCGCCATTATCAACAACGGCCCTGCCCGTATCCTTAATACGGTCAATAGTGGTGCTCACATCGTTGTTGCGGACATAGGTTGACTCCCAGGCAAAGGAATCATGGTGAACGTTCAATCGCTCAAGGGTATGTTTAATACCTTCCATGGCAAGGTCAACGGCATGTTTGAATCGCTCTGCCACATCAGGGTCCCCATGTTCGATACGCTGCATCAAGGCGTCTATCTCGGCTATTTTATCTTGTTCTTCATTCAATACCCTGTTCGCCTTGATGTAGATGTCAGCTATGGCATGGTCTGATTTTTTCTCAGTGTCAAAATCAAAATGTTCCAATGCCCATGAGACTATGGCTATCTGCCTGCCCATGTCATTGATATAATACTGGGTCTCTACCTCATACCCTGCTTTTATAAGAATGCGGGCAAGGGTATCCCCAATAATGGAATTGCGGATATGTCCTACGTGCAGGGGACCGTTTGGGTTGGCTGAGGTGTGTTCCAGGATGACCTTACCACGTCCGGTCCGGGCGCCGTAATCCAGCCCCTGTGCTCGTATGTCGGACAAGGTGCGGTCCAGGAATGTGGGGTTGGCAAAGAAGTTAAGATAAGGTCCGACGGTCTCGACCCTGTCGATTAGTCCGTCTTCAGGTAGTTTGATAGAGCCAGCCAGCATTTCTGCAATGTCCTTCGGACTTTTCCTGCATACCGGGGCCAGCCTGAACGCTACCGATGAGGCAATATCTGCATGGATTGACTCTTCAAAGCTAAGGTCTGTTAGTTCCAGACTGTTCGCTTCTAAGGCAGATGTAAGTGCTTGTGAAACCTGTGATTTGAATTGTAGAAACATGGTCATCAGCGTATTGATATTTAAGGGGAAGTAGATAGATGGCTATCTACATAATTGTTTCTTTGCGAGGACCTATTTTTTGGTTCTAACTGTCAGGAATGCAAGGATAAGGAATATGAATGCAGGCAACATTCCCGGGGCTGGCAATTCACCCATACCTGGGAAAAGTTCATCCTTTTCCGGCGTATCTAAAGGTCTGACCTGTGTTTCCTGCACGTTGGTACTTGTTGCATCACCCACTACAGTTATTTGGAAAGTGACTGTAGGTTTAGTGAGCAGATGGAAGTTAAAAATTCCGGGTTCATTGAGTTGTATGTACGCACGGTTTCTATACCTGAGATATTTTGTATTATTGGTTCCGTTGTCAAAAATGTTCCTATCACATACCACAGTAAAATAGCGTTTGTTCCTGTCGTTATTGAAAATTGAAATATTCTGGCCCTGTTGGAAGGTGCTGCTGGGATGTTCTGGATTTAAAAATAAACCTTTTGTTGGTTCTTCCTCTACAGGAACATTAATAGTAATGAAAGGGTCCAGGGCAGATACAGGATGGATAATTGAAAACAGTATTAGGAATACAATGATTATTTTAAGCATAATAATCCTCAACACAGTATGATGCTAATGATGATATATTTATCATTGTTATAGCATATAATATTATTCTCTCAATATTATTGTTGTATTATGGTTTAGTCGTTTTAGAAAAATATATACGCAATTATTTCAATAATCATTGAAATAACACAAAATTCGATATTTGGTGCAAATAAATGTCAGACGAGAAGAAATTAGGATTATTTGAGAAATATCTCACAATATGGATTTTTATCTGTATCATTGCAGGTCTTTTATTGGGCAAGACATTTCCAGCAGTGGCAACTTCTATCAATTCAATGCAATTATACAGTGTATCCCTGCCCATTGCAGTTCTGCTGTTCTTTATGATTTTTCCCATCATGGTGCAAATTGATTTTAAACAGGTCATTAAAGCTGGTAAAACCCCAAAACCTGTTTTAATAACTTTATTCGTAAACTGGGGGGTAAAGCCCTTTACAATGCTTTTTTTTGCCTGGGTTTTTATGAAAGTGGTATTCACTCCATTCTTGCCAGATACCGTTACACCTACGTTGATGGGAGATATGGACCTGCCGTCGCAATACTTTGCCGGAATGGTATTATTGGGCATTGCTCCCTGTACGGCTATGGTGCTCGTGTGGGGTTATTTGGCAAAAGGTAACCAGGGTCATACACTGGTCATGGTTGCCATCAACAGTCTGGCCATGTTAATTTTATATGCACCCATGGCACGATGGCTATTGGGAATCGGTGAAATTGTAGTGCCTTGGCAAACCATATCCCTGTCAGTGGGATTATATGTGGGTGTGCCGTTGGTGGTAGGCTACTTTTCCAGAAAAGAGCTGCTTATGAGAAAAGGTGCCGATTGGTTTGAGAATAAATTTTCCCCGGTGATGCACAATATTGCTATTTTGGCATTGCTGATAACCCTGATCACTCTGTTTAGTCTTCAGGGTGACGTAATCATTAAGGAACCCTTGGTCATATTGATGATAGCGGTACCGTTGTTGCTCCAGGTATTTTTCATCTTTATCCTTGGTTACGGCATATCAAAATTAATTGGTCTGTCATATGAAGATGCAGCGCCTACAGCACTGATAGGTGCGAGTAATCATTTTGAAGTGGCAATTGCTGTATCCATCATGCTTTTTGGTCTTAACTCAGGTGCTGCATTGGCAACAGTAGTTGGAGTTCTAATTGAAGTACCGGTAATGCTGGCACTTGTAAAGATATGTCTCAAGTCCAGGAATTTATTTAATTGATATAGATGGGGAAGTCATGGTTAAATTAATAATCGATGAAGCGAAATGTAACGGCTGCGGGGACTGTGTAAAGGTATGCAAGAGCCGGAGTTTGGATATCCGTGATGGTGTATGTGTTGTGACCAGGCCTAATGAGTGTAAATTATGTATGCTGTGTAAGGTAACCTGCCCCGGCGGGGCCATTGAGATAGAGGTATGAACTTATGGACAAAAAGGAAGGATGCAATTGTTTTAATGCTGCCCTTGTGGACTATGCCCTTAAGAAAAAGAAAAGCAGCCTGCATGATGCCACCTGTCCGGTGTGCTACAAGACCATTACCACCAACCGGCAGGGAGATGAGGTGGTATGTTTCGACTGCCAAAAAGGTCTCAAGCATAAGGTCGAGGTGCTGGGTATAGATGGCAAGCAGTACAATGACACCTTGAATACGGTAGTACAGGCTGTGTTAGGGACAGAGTTCAGGACAATACCTGTAAATGATGTAGAGACTATAATGACCTATGGGGTGGCCGTTACACCTGCTGTGGTGGTTGATGGCAAGGTGATGTGTGAGGGCAGAGTGCCTGAATATGATGAAATATGTGAGTGGATAGGCAAAGCCTGAATAATAGATTATATGTTGAAAATTATATGGCCTTATTGTAAATTATGCATATCCATCTTCTTCCTGAATAAACTGTCTGTGGTCGGCCTGGGCCAGCAGATGGTTCACCAGTGTTTCAACTTCCCCTACATCAATGACCTCTCTCACCGTCACTTTGCCGGTAGCGAAAAAGTTTAATTCCCTACACCCACTTCTTATAATTACCACACCCAGAGGTTCAGAATATCTTCCACCCAGGTATTTATGCAGTAAAGCAAGGTCTGGTTGTTGGTCCAGATACAGGATTATTCTTAATTTCCAGGGGTCAGAAATACAGGGGAATACCTTTTCAATCCTGTTGACCCTCATAGGCACCCCCGGGAATAATTAAAATAGTGCTTTGACCTGCTCCAGTATATCCTTTAGTTCAGTGGGCTCCATGTCCGGATTTTTTGATTTCTTTACACCAAGTTCGGTCAGTACTATGTGCTTATGTACCTGAATACCGGCATGTTCAAGACAGTCCTTCGCACATGCCAGCTGGCATCCGTCGATCACTATGATTCTATCACAGCCTTGTGCGGATTTTGTGATGCCCTGTTGATGGGCGCCTATACCTGCCGTGCACATCATGGTGCCGACACCGTACCTGGTCAGGTATAATGCTGCTTTATTGCTTAACTGTCCCACATTTGCCGCACCGGCACAGGGAAATATACCCACATTGTCGGATTCACATGAACATTGTATGTTTTCCATTTATTTCACCTCAATCATGCAACCATATTACCAAAAATAATCCCTGATATTGTGGCTGCAAATATCACCAGGATAATGTAAACACCTGCTTTTTTTGCCCCCATTATCCTGGATATTACAATCATGTTGGGCAGGCTCAGTGCAGGACCTGCCAGCAACATTGTCAGTGCAGGCCCCTTGCCCATACCTAATTTGGTCAATGCACTGATTATGGGCACCTCGGTAAGTGTGGAGAAATACATTAACGATCCCGAGACCGAGGAAATCAGGTTGGCTGAAATGCTGTTTCCACCCACCAGGGTTGCAACAAATTCACCAGGCAACAATTCCACTATGACACCTGCCAGGAACACACCAGCAAACAGCAGGGGTGTGATCTGTTTTGCAAGGAACCAGGTCTCTTCCATCCAGCTTTTTAATTCTTCAGAAGTGTACCAGCGCCATGACAGTGCAATGGTTATCAGGACAAGCAGCAAAACGACTGCTTTTTCAAATGTTGTTGTCGCCAATCCCGCAAAGACCAGGATGGCCAGCAGCAATATGAAAATAATTGTAGTTCTTATATGTCCTTTATCGGTGTTGGATTTAAAACCGGGTCTGTTTTCGTGATTTTGGAAAACAATCGACATGGTAAGCCCGATAACTATGGATAACCCAATGGCAGCTACGGCCCTTGCCGTTCCTATGTCAAAACCTAATATTTTTGCCGTGTAAACGATGGCAAGTAGGTTGATGGCGGGAGCCGAGTAGAGGAAGGTTGTGGCGGGTCCTATGCCAGCACCCCGTTTGTAGATGCCGGCAAACAGCGGCAGTACTGTGCAGCTACAGACCGCCAGCATGATGCCGCTTACCGCAGCGACCGAGTAGGTAATGTATTTTGGCGAATCAGCGCCAAAGTATTTGAGCACAGACTCTTTGGAAAAGAGTGAAGCAATGGCACCCGCCAGAAAGAAGGCCGGCACCAGGCACAGTAGGACATGGAGGGCCAGATACTCACGAAGGGCATCAATTCCTGCAGTTAATAATATATCTAGCATAGCATTTAAAAACATATTGAAATGATTATATTTAAGTATTATGGTTTCAATAAATATTGAAATAATATATAACCGATAGATTTTACAGAGGGATAAGTTTGAAGATAGAAATATTGGGAACTGGTTGTGCAAAATGCAAAAAGACCACAGGTAATGTTAAAAAGGCAGTTGAGGAACTAGGGCTGGATATCCAAGTGGAGAAGGTCGAGGATATCGACCGGATTCTTGATTATGGTGTGATGATGACGCCTGCAGTCGTAATGGACGGCGAAGTGAAGGTTGCCGGTAAAATACCTGATGTCAAACAGATAAAGAAGTGGATTA
>JAKRWB010000656.1 GCA_022353185.1 ANME-2 cluster archaeon
CACTGCCCAATAAGTCTGCCAATAAAATATGAACCATTTTTAACATAAGCCCTTACTGAGCCTATAATAATATCTTGAATAGTAGCTTTTAAGTATCCACTTCAAATCTAAGGGTAACGGACTATTTCTTGAAATTGAAAGCCTGCTTAAGCACTTGATTTTGACAATCCGAATATGCATTTTACCCTGATTTTTGAAATGGATACGCTTTTAAAAAGAGTTGGGCATCGAAATCTTCAATGATCTCTCCCTGGGTTTGAATTAACGGGGGAATGTTGTAATCACTGTAAATCTCCGCTTCGCTAATATATGCCCATTTTTGAAGTTCCAGGATTTGTTCTGCATCTGCAACAGTAGCATCTTCGATTTTTATTATCAAATATTGATCTAAATCTCATTTATTCTTTATGGCTTTTCTATGATACATTCACTCTGGAACAATTTCAAATAAAACGATTTGTTGCTTTGAATCCCATTTAATTATTATTTATCTGCCCAATCTATCTTCCCTATCGTATCCCGTTTTGACAGCATTGCCACACGGCTGAGTTCCACATCATCCTTTAATTGATAATCCAGTTCATCTGCCAGCTGGGCTGAGAACTGGAGTATTTCTTCATGCTGAGGCATAGCTTCCCGCTCAAGCCGCTTGCGTGAATATCCAAGGTGCATGTAGGCCTTAACCTCTACAAAGTCAGGTGCTGCCGTCTCGATAAGCCGGGCATAACCCTGGACATCCTTAATATTGTGCCCTTTGACAAGCGTTATCCTGATAGCTGTCCTGGAGGGGTGGCCGTCCAGGATTTTCAGGGAGCGCAGTATCTGTTCCCACATGGCAGGATTGCGTGGGAAACATAACTCCAAATAAGTATTTTTATCAGGGGCGTCCAGGCTCATGTACAGCTGGGTAGGCCTGATGTTCTCAACAACTTCAGGCCGGGTGCCGTTTGTTACCACAAAAGTAGTAAGGCCACGGCGGTGGAACTCTTCAACCAAGCCACCCAGGTCCGGGTACAGGGTAGGTTCACCTGCCAGTGATATGGCAGCGTGCCTGGGCTCCATGGATTGCTGCCATATCGATTTGTCAATATTCTCAATACCCCCGTATCCTGACATGAAACTGCGCTGGGCATTAATACAGCCCTCAACGATTACCTCAGGAGCATCCCAATGCTGGGGCACTTCTACCGGATGCTCGATGGGGCGCCAGCAGTAAATACATGCCTGGTTGCAACCCAGGTATGGCGTCATCTGGATACAGCGGTGGGAATCTATGCCATAAAACTTTGATTTATAGCAACTACCCTTTTCCTTGACTGCCCGGCCCGACCACAGGCAGGGTTTTACTGCACTGTGAGCACCCACAATATGGTAGCCCTGCTTCTTGAACCGGTCGAATTGATCAGGTGAAGTGTTCATAGCATCTAGTAAGTTCATTTAAACGAGATAATCTTTACGTCCAGGCTGCCCAAGTCCACCACTGCAGCCCTGGCAGGGTCTGGCTGGAGGTTCATGCGTCTCTGGAACTCGGTCTGGGACTGCCAGGTACCACTATTGATTACTTTAACTCCCCGGTAGGTTGTGCAGCCTACCGT
Organism: ANME-2 cluster archaeon; assembly: GCA_022353185.1. GTDB lineage: Archaea > Halobacteriota > Methanosarcinia > Methanosarcinales > Methanocomedenaceae > Methanocomedens_B. The sequence continues at coordinate 1,596 of JAKRWB010000656.1, forward strand.
GTGAACATGACCGCAGTGCAGGATGTCAGGTATCTTATCGATTACCATATGGTCAGACCTCTCGGGTGCGATGGATACCTTGCTGCCGTAGATGGGTGAAAGATGCCTGCACTTTAACATCTCTATCATTGGTTTGGCAGGGTCCTCGTATTTCATACCCGGCAGGGCGGCAATAAGGTCATCAATGCTGCGCCCGTGGTAGATCAAAGTATGTACGCCATCCATGGACACCACTGCCGGATTGCCTACAAAAACCACCTCTGGCCTGAACATTTGTTTTACTTTATCAGGTAATGCGGGCTGAGGTTCGGCCTGCCGCACAACATCGTGATTGCCGGGTGAAATAATGACCTTTATATGTTCGGGTATCTGGTTGAAATATTCGGCTGCCTTGCGGTACTGGTCATACACATCAATGATGGACAGTTCCTTGTCCTGGTCCGGATATACCCCAATACCGTCTACCAGGTCACCAGCAACTACCAGATATTTGATGTCAGCCACGTCAATAGAACCGTTATTTTGGGTATTGGTACCGCCGTTGAGCCAGTCAATGAATGTTAGCCATTCATGTTCCAAAAAAGTATCGCTGCCAACATGTATATCTGATATCAGCACAGCCAGCCCTGTACTACCGGGTTCACCAAGTTCAGTACTGTTCCTGAGTGGAATTTCAGGCAACATTATATTATTAATGAAAAGCAAGTTTCCGTCATCGCTCAGTGTACCGGTCAGACCAATCACTTCGTCCAGCATTACCTTCATGGCCTGGTCGAACAAGTCTTTGTTTTTTTTTAGTACCATGGTACGGAAGGTGCCAGTAGTATCTTCAATCTCTATCATCCTGTGACCGTTCTTGGATGTGCGAATATCAGATACCATACCGATAATCGAAACTTCTTCACGTCCCTCTACCAGTCCGGTCGTGCGCCGGCTCAGACTTTCTATGGGCCGAAAACTAATATTCCGGTTCCTCAGCATTTCGCTCAATCTTGTGAACCGGTCCCTGAAATAATCCACGAATTCCCCAATTTCACCCACACAGGTAGACTGGTCAGTGATGTCAGATATTACATCCAGGTCCCATGTCCATTCATCTTCATAGTCAGGGTCCCTGACAGGTGCCCGGTAACATTCGGATAGTGATGTCTCCTGTGTTACTGATGAAGACAGCTCTGGTGTAATTGACGTTGATGAATATGGAAATCCAGGACGGATATGTTCAGGACTAACGACCAGGACGGATTCGTCAAGTGAATCCAGAATAGTATTGATCAAGCCCGGACTAGAATTGTTCTCAATTAAGATGGACAATGCATTTGGGTCAATCTGGTACCCGGCCTGTGCAAATAGTTCAATAATAGTTGAATTCTGGTCTGTTGTGTTCATAAAATTCGCACAAAACATTATCACCTCAGACGCTATAAATATTCGCCCATATGAATTCTCCTGACCAGCAAACAAGCTTGAAAAAGATAATGAACGTAATTCAGCAGTTCAGAACCAGTGATAATTTTTGGATAGGGCTGACAAGGGACCTGCTCTTCATTGGTTGTATGATTCTCCTTATAATGCTGGTATCACAAATCACCCTGGGTACCCCCAGGCCGGCCGTGGCTGTGGAATCAGGTAGCATGCTGCCTAACATCGGTATTGGTGATGTGGTGTTGATCCAAGCTTTCGACAGGACAGAGATTATCTCACATACACAAGGAAGTTTATCAGGATACAAATCTTTTGATGAATATGGAGACGTAATACTGTACCACAAATTCGGCGATACAACTTATACCCCTATCATCCACAGAGCCATGTATTGGGTGGATGAAGGTGAGCCAATGTGGAACGGTGGACCTGCGGCCCCTCATGCTGGATATATTACCAAAGGAGACAATAACCGGGATATCGACCAGGCAGCTTCCACAAGCTTTCATCAACCTGTCAGGGAAGAATGGATCATTGGAGTGGCGCGGTGGCACATCCCCTGGGTAGGTTATCTTTCACTTGCTGTCCATTAATGTAAACTGGAAATGCTCAACACATCGTGAACACTTTCATTTGAGAAATGAAGGCTCAATACATCGTGAACACTTTTGATATCGAC
>JAKRWB010000002.1 GCA_022353185.1 ANME-2 cluster archaeon
GAAAGGGAATGAAGCAGGAAATTAAGGAACGGGTGGAGAAAATCCATAATGGGGAAGTTCCTGAGGGATATAGAAAGACTAAGGTGGGGATTATTCCTGATGATTGGACTTTAGATAATTTGAAGATTCACGTTTCTTCGTTCATAGTACCTATGCGAGATAAACCAAAAATTTTTTCTGGAGATATTCCTTGGTGTAGAATAGAGGATTTTCAAGGAAAATATCTTGAAAAAAGTTTATCAAATCAAAATGTTTCTAAAGAAACAATTGATGAAATGAATCTTAGAGTTTATCCTAAAGGAACTGTTTTATGTTCTTGTAGTGCAAGATTAGGTATTTGCACCATAGTAAGAAAACCCTTAGTAACTAATCAAACATTTATTGGATTGGTCCCAAAGGAAGAATTAGATAATGAATTTCTTTATTATTTCATGGGTTTCAAATGTGAGAAATTGCAAAAGCTTTCTTCAGGAACTACTATTTCCTATTTATCAAGAGAAGAATTTGAAAATTTCCCAATCACCTATACAACTCTTAAGGAACAAAAAAAGATAATAAGTATTATCTCAACATGGGACAAAGCAATTGAGCTTAAAGAAAAACTAATTGAAGAGAAAAAGGAATTCAAAAAAGGATTGATGCAGAAACTTCTAACAGGAAAGATTCGGTTCCCTGAGTTTACTGATGAATGGATGGAAATCGATCTGAATAAAATTGTTAAAAAAATTAATAATAAAAATGATGAAAAAAACCAAACAATTGTTACAATTTCTGCTAAAAAAGGTTTTGTCAATCAAAATGAATATTTTAATAAGATAGTTGCAAGTCAAGATTTATCTAATTATTATTTAATACGCAAAGGGGATTTTGCATATAATAAAAGTTATTCAAATGGCTACCCTGTCGGCGTTATAAAAAGACTTGAATCTTTTGAAAAAGCAGTAGTAACTACATTGTATATTTGTTTTAGAATAAAAAATCAGACCGTATCAAGTAATTTTTTAAAATATTATTTTGACTCTGTGTTACTTAACCGCCAAATAAAGAGAATTGCAAATGAAGGTGGTAGAGCACATGGTTTACTCAATGTGACACCAAGTGATTTTTTTAATATTGAAATTAAGATTCCAGATATTTATGAGCAAGAAAAAATTGCAGATGTTCTTATGTCACAAGATAAAAAAATACATTTGATGGAATTGACATTAGAGCAACTCAAAGAGCAGAAAAGGGGTCTTATGCAGTTGCTTCTTACAGGCATCGTAAGAGTGGAGGTCGATTAAAAATGACAAATCCCTCTGACTACAATGAACAAAACATTTCCCAGAAACCTGCAATGGAAGTATTGCATAATCTGGGCTATGAGATAATCGCTCCAAAAGATGCGGAAACCATGAGGGGAAACTTGTACAATGTGCTTTTAACCCCAATACTAAAAAAACAGCTTGAAAAACTCAACTCGTTCGAGTACAAAGGCAAAGAACTCAAGTTCAGCAATAAAAACATTGAGCAGGCAATCAAGGATATTGATGAAAGCCTGACCAATGGTTTGGTTAAAACCAATGAGAAAATTTACGATTCCCTGATGCTTGGTCGCTCATATGAGGAAACTCTTTCAGACGGCGCAAAAAGGTCATTTACACTCAAATTCATAGACTGGGAAAATCCCGAAAACAATGATTTCCATGTTGTTGAGGAGTTCTCTGTTGAAAGGGAAAACGCAAAAGACCACGCCAGACCTGATATTGTTCTATTTGTCAATGGAATCCCTTTTGCAGTAATCGAGTGCAAGAAATCATCAATTTCCATAAAACAGGGAATATCACAGATGATAAGAAACCAGGGCAGAGATTACATACCGCAATTGTTCAAGTTTATCCAGATCGTGATGGCGACAAATAAAAACGAGACAAAATACGCCACAACTTCAACACCTGCAAAATTCTGGTCAATCTGGAACGAGGAAGACGAAAAATGGCACCAAAACATTTTAAGTGACGTTATCAAGGACAGGAAAATAACTGTGCAGGATGAAAATATTGTTTCTTTGTTCCACCCAAAACGGCTACTGGACATCACAAAATATTTTGTTGTTTATGACAAGGATATGAAAAAAATTGCTCGCTACCAGCAGTTTTTCGCTGTAAAAGAGATAATCAGGACAATCAACACAAACGACGAGGAAGGCAATCGCCAATCCGGTGTTATCTGGCATACCCAGGGGTCGGGCAAATCAATAACAATGGTGATGCTGGCAAAATATATTTTGTCTGAACTGCCTGTGGAACGCCCAAGAGTGGTCGTGGTTACTGACCGGAAAAATTTGGATAAGCAAATTCGCGATACTTTCAACCACACAAGATTAAAAGCCAGCAGGGCAACATCCGGCAATCATCTTATCAAGCTAATCGCAGACAACAATGCTGATATAATCACAACCCTTGTCCATAAGTTTGATGCTGCATCGAAAAAGACGAAAGCTGAGACTTCAAGAGACATATTTGTCCTGGTCGATGAGTCCCACAGGACACAATACGGTGAAATGCACATCAAAATGAAGAATGTATTTCCGAATGCCTGCTATCTGGGATTCACAGGCACACCATTGATGAAAAAAGAAAAGAACACCATGATTCGGTTCGGTAAATTGATTCACAAATATACAATTGTCGATGGTGTAAGGGACAAGACAATTGTGCCCCTTCTCTATGAAGGAAAAAGTGTTGAGCAGACTGTCAATCGAAAGGCAATCGACCAAAGGCTCGATATGATTACCAGAAATTTGAATGATAATCAAAAAGAAGAAGTAAAACAGAAATGGAGC
>JAKRWB010000657.1 GCA_022353185.1 ANME-2 cluster archaeon
TAACTTTGTGATATATGCATAATAGTTACCTATGGAATTATAGCTAATTTCATTGTATAAATTCTCAAATTTACCGTCCTTTACTTTATAAATTCTGGAGCAATAACCATCTCCACCCCCATCCAAGGTAATAATGATAGCGTCTTTTTTGCCATATGTATAAAAGGCTCCACAGGCATGCGCAAAATGGTGATCCACAAATTCTATAGGGCACGTTATGCCGAATTCTTTTCTTAAGAAGTCCCTTGTCTTCTTCTTGTTTTTGTTAGTAATAAAAAATCTAAATTTTTGCATTGCCATCCATATATGTTCATTATAACCCATAAAAAGAGTAATCTGAGAAGTGAAATTATTTATTATTGACTTAAATCTTGAGGCAGGATCTTGTAACCAACCATCAAATTTTCTAGGTAAATAGAAGACTGTTCGCAAACCTTCATACGCTACAATATCAATTTCTTCAGGTTTATTATTTGAAATTCTTAGTATTTCTCTAATGCTTTCTAGAGGAAAGCCATCGCTTAGCTTCATTCGGTTTATTCGCCTTCATTTATAGCAGACAGTATCTTTCCATTTTCAATTAGTGCGGCACCAGCATTTACATCACCAATGATTCCAAGAATTTTCATCTTTTCCTCCTAAATTGTTTTATATAGACCACTATAAATAATATTGATTGGCAATAGCCGTCACTCCTTTATTGCTGTAACTGAATACTTATAAGCAAGTCGTTTTGCAACGGTCTTTGGTAATAGATTATACAAAGGACGGAAACCCCACATATAAAATGCAGCTTTGACACCTCTTCGAGCTATGGGCAGAGCACGGTAGTGGTCTTGTACCGCTTCTTCTATGATGAAACCGTTAAACATCGCAAGGATATCTGTCTCTGTCAGAAAGTCGTTAACTGGTGGATCTTCCTCTTTGTATTCGATGTTCTCTCGTCCAAAACGAGAAAGGAATAACATCCAAGAAGGTCGTCGATAGAAATGTGAGATAATTGCACGTCCACCTGGTTTAAGAACTCTATGAATCTCTCTTATTGCCTGTTCAGTATCCCCAGTATGATGAACTACACCGTTTGCCCAAACAGCATCAAATGTATTCTCTTTAAATGATAGTGCAAGCACGTTTTCTGCTCTGACATCTTCGGCTTGTAATCCTTCTATCTCAAAGTGTTTACAAGTTAGCTCGACGGCTGTTGGAGTTAGATCGGTTGCTGTTACTCTAACTCCACGTTTTAGAAATTCTAAGCTTGCGAAGCCGAGACCGCAACCTATTTCAAGTAAGTGCTTCCCTTTCAGTATTGTAGCTTCGCGTTTAATGCGCTCCATGATCCATGGAAATTTGTATGGACTCATCCACGGCCGAATGTGATCAAAAAACAATGGGCTGCCAACTTCAAGATTGTTATTTGTTACATATTGTAAGCCAAGTGGATGTGAATCCCAATATTCGCGTACTTCTGAAATAATCTTTTGTCCGTCTTTTTTCATGTATTTATCAATCCTTTTGACATGAGTTTCGGGTGTTTCACAAATCTCTGCCAACTTAAACTTTACCACTCTACACATTTACACCTTAAACCGACAGCATGCCCAACCATGTCATGGACATTCAACATATATAATGCACAAAGACCTTTATTAAGTTTTCTCATCAACTCCGTTTTTTTTTGAATTCATCTCGAGTTCAATAACCATCTTTTCACTGTCAACAAAAGCATTCCCGTTAAGCTGAAAAATTGATTCGAACAACGTTGTCAACAATCCATATTTTTCATGACATAGACATTTTGTCAAAAACAGCTTG
>JAKRWB010000658.1 GCA_022353185.1 ANME-2 cluster archaeon
CGATATCGATTTAATGAATATAAAGATATTGTAGAAGTGAGGAGTGACGGCTTGTGATAGCGTTTAATAGGCTGAATAGTAACGTTATTGTTTCATATTCTCCAAATCTTTGACCTTCAGATGAAAAGAGAAGGGAGATAAATAATCAAACATAAGTAGGATTTGGTGGGAAGATGTTGATTTTACCTGCACTCTCTACACAGGTCACCTTCATTATCGACTTCTATTTTTCCACAAGCTCGACATAATGGTGTTTCAACATCTATTGTCCAAACATCATCATTCACATCAGCTATGTACTTTATATTCGGTTTATTGTCTGGTCTTTTTTCTTGACTGATAAATGCATCCTTCACTGCGTCAATGTTATGTATATTATGTTGAAGAAGTGGAATTTCAAGACATTCGATTGCTGAATGAACAGTTCTTCCCGACCAGGGTTCGTGTGCTTTAAATTCAATTGAAGTTATTTTTTCACCATTTTTTGATAATGTTACTTTCATAGTTTATAACTCCTAAAATCCTGAAGGTCTTATAATGTTATTCTTAGTCAATACTTCAACATCAGTGGGTGAAATCGGAAACTCTCCATCTTTAGTTCTTAATTTAAAAGGCATGCCTCCCCTACTCTGATAACCGCCTACAGAGTGGTACAAGTTTTCGTTAACCCATTTAGCTCCCTGACCATATCTCTGGCTTCCACCCATCGATCTGATTTCCTCGATGCTCATTTCTGTTTCAAACTCTGGTGATTTTTTTTCCCAATCTGCACGAATGCTGTTCTTCTTACCCGGTAATTTATAGGCCATATTTTATTCCCTCCAGATTCTATCTGATAGTATTATTAATAGTGCTACTAATACTTAATACTATTGCCCAAATACCAATACTAATACTAATACATTCTTAAAATGATAACGGTTAAAATCCCTATTTGATTAAATCGTATACGGTCTAATAGAAAAAAAACAAGATCAAGAGACGTGAAAGATATAAATACTATTACATTCATAATATTGAAGTATGACTTACGATATTCAAATTCAGTTTTTCTTTGACGGCGATTCTGGCCAATTCTCTAATGGCGAAAGATTTCGTCTCGCTGATGTGCGCAGTCCAGATAAAGAGGATCCTGGTTATATGAAAGCCAAGAGAAGTCTCTCAGCAATGGCAGGACGTAGTCACAGAATGGTCACAGTTAAAGAAGTGGGAATAGATCCCTATGGCCGTGTAATCGTATATCTTGAAAACCAAGACGGATCAATTAACGAGAGAATGAAGCAAAGGGGCTATCGCTGACAATCTGGTTACATAGCCTTTTTTCATCAATATTTCTCAATTTTTATTTCCATCTATTTCAGTTCAATTTCAGCATTAATCCTATTTTCCGCACATCTCAGATGTCTTATCTTCGATTTTTTTTCATGGCACTCAAAAATCAAATATTCTGATATACCTCCACAGGAAGATCCAATAATTTGACATGAAAGTGGTTAACAATCAGTAGTGCACCGAACTGCTTCGACTGTAGTTTAAATTCTTGTTTAGCGTCGGTCATGCTATCTTGCTGTCCCCCTTTTACCCTCTGCTATTATTGGTTTTCTAATCATATCATTATCTACCTTGAATTGCTGGTTTGTGTTGTTTTTGCCATGTACGGGCCTGTTCATTTGGCATCTTGATTGCTCTGGGTATTGGGCCGATAACTATTTAAATGTTACGTGTGTTGGGACACGAAATGAAAGTAATGGTCGTAGTTTTCTACTTGCCTCCAAATACGCCCAAACCAATACGAAATAAATTCCCCCAGAAGCTGTATGGACAAGCAGTTAGCTCTTGGGGGGGAAAATACCGGTATCGAAAGGTTGGTTTTCTTGAATCCATTCCTTATCGCAAGTTGTATCGTGGTGTAATTCTTGTTAACGATGAGGATATTGGTTCCCTATTGGATTTCTTAAAAGGGTGGGATACAATTGTTGAAGTGAGAGAAATCATACCGCATGAAGATGATCTAAAAGTATTATCTATAGATTAAGATTAGTTTACAACCTGTGAAGAATATG
>JAKRWB010000659.1 GCA_022353185.1 ANME-2 cluster archaeon
TGAGCCTCGACCATCTGTTCCAGCGGATAGCGTCTGTCTATAACCGATTTTAACTTTCCAGCCTCAATAAGCTCTTTAAGGAATATCATGTCTTCAGTTTTAATAATTACTGACCCATGAGTGTCATGAGAGGAAAGAAATATTCCATTTTTCTTTAGCGCTCTTTTACTACGTGAATGCGAAGCCTTAGCTACCGCATCAAAAATAAAATCGTATTTCTCACTGCTTTCTGTAAAATCGGTTGTGGTGTAATCAATTGTCTGATCGGCTCCCAAGGATTTAATTAGTTCTAAATTGGCGGTACTGCAAACCCCGGTAACTTCTGCCCCAAAATATTTGGCAAGCTGCACCGCAAATGTACCTAAACTTCCAGAAGCTCCATAGATAAGAACTTTTTGTCCTGGCTGGATATTTCCACTTCTAATATACCTTAACGCGGTTAATGCTCCTCCGGTAGCAGCGGCGGCTTCTTCATAGGTCATATTGAGAGGCTTTAAGGCCACCAAACCTTCTTCCGCCCTACTCCCATCTTCAGGCATACATTTGTACTCGGCATGAGCGCCGAAACCAAAACCGACAAATGAAAAAACCTGGTCACCTTTCTTAAACCGTTTCACATCCCTGCCCACTGATTCAATTTCTCCGGCCATCTCCATTCCGAGTATAGCTCTTTTTGGTTTTCTTATACCCAGGTATATTCGTGCCGGAAGCCACTGCCAAACAGGGACAGTGAAGCTTCGCATTCTGGAGTCTCCCCTGGTTACTGTTGTTGCATATACTTTTACCAGGATTTCATTGTCCCTGGGAGTAGGTTTTTCCACCTCTTTGAGCTGAAGAACTTCCGGCGGCCCGTATTTTGTGCATACAATTGCTTTCATGAGTTTTCCTCCCTAATTTTACTGTGATTCTCACTTTAATAATGCTTTGTATACATCGTTTATATGCGAAATCTTATTGATGGCTGTCATTATTGGTTTAGAGCGGGCTTGCAAGCGCTTTTCGATTCTTCTAGCGGGCTTTGGGTGCGAAGTGGGGATGGATGCTTGGGGTGGATATGCGCTGGGTGTAGGTGGGGAAGTTGTATTCAGTTGTTGTGTGTGGAGTGGCGCCATAGCTGTTAAAATATATTAATATTAGATTTTAAAAATACCTTGGATTTTCCCCCTTCTCTGCGCCCTCTGCTCCTCTGCGGTGAGTTCATCATATCCCAGCATAAAACCCTATATGCACTTCGCCTTCCGCCCCTCTCGTTTCACTTTACAGGGTGCCCCTCTCGGTATGCTCCGCCCGCCCTTGTGGTGTGGGGCTGGCAGGCGCTTTGTATGCGAATCTGTGCCATGCCCACATCATCTATGTCCGGTCACTCATCTACGGAGCTGCAAACAATGAATTATACTGTGGCATAAAAGTTTAAAATCAATATAAATATATGATAATGTAAATTGCAGGAAAATAGGCAAGATTAAAAGCCCATAAGTTCGTTTACATATAACAGTTGCAGAAAATGATTAACAGTGCACTCCTCTTAAATTCGCCTTCTATAGCGAGTTAATTGGAAGTAGGAGATAGGAAAAATGGATGGAAAATCACTGGACATTACCGAAGAAAGGCTAAACAAACTGAAAGAAATCCTACCCGATGCATTCACGGAAGGCAAAATCGACTGGGAAAAACTGCAAGCCTCCCTGGGTGAGGATATAGAATTCAAAAATGAACGCTATGTTTTGAACTGGGCGGGCAAGTCCAATGCTTTCCGGGTGTTACAATCTCCCACCACCGCAACTCTTGTGCCATGCAAGGAAGAATCCATTGACTTTGATGATACAGAAAATATCTTCATCGAAGGCGAAAACCTGGAAGTGCTGAAGGTTTTACAGAAATCCTATTTTGGCAAGATCAAGATGATCTATATCGATCCTCCCTACAATACTGGCAATGACAAGTTCATCTATCCCGACAAATTCTCTGAAACCAGAGATGAATATCTGAGCCGTATAGGCGACAAAGACGAAACTGGATATATGACCCGTGAAGGCCTGTTCCGCAAAAACAGTAAGGACAGCGGGCATTATCATTCCAACTGGCTTTCCATGATGTATCCCCGGCTGTTTCTGGCAAGGAATCTTTTACGGGAAGATGGAGTGATTTTTGTCAGTATTGATGATAATGAGGTTCATAATTTACGGTTGTTGATGAATGAGGTGTTCGGGGAAGAGAATTTCTTATCCTGCATAATTTGGAAGAAGCGTTCCTCCCCAGATGCAAGAACTGTGGTGGGCTGTATCCATGATTATGTTTTATGTTATGTAAAGGAGTCTTCTATTTCACAAAAAGCTGTTTCTAAATTGCCGCTGACAGATGAGCGTAAAAATTCGTATCAAAATCCAGATAACGATCCACGAGGTCTATGGGCCTCAGTTGATATGACAGGTATGACTGGACGAGCACCGAAAACCCAATATTATGAAATCCAATTGCCAAGTGGAAAAGTAATTAAACCACCGCAAGGGCGTGCTTGGGGGCTTGCCCTAACAACATTTTTGCAAATGAAAGCAGATAATCGAATTTGGTTTGGAAAAGATGGAAATAACGTACCTCGAATCAAAAGATTTCTATCTGAATCTGAAGGACAAGTAGTCTCTTCGTTTTGGGATATGTCAGATGTTGGTAGTAATGATGAAGCTAAGAAATCAGTAAATGATATTTTAGCAAATCCTGATCTTTTTGATACCCCAAAGCCCACTCGACTTATCAAGAGGATGTTAGAAATTTCGACTTCAGAGCAAAATTCCGATATTATCCTCGATTTCTTCGCAGGTTCAGGCACAACCGCTCATGCAGTCCTCGACATCAACAAAGAACATGGTGGCAACCGTAAATTCATCTTGGTTCAAATACCTGAAAAATGCGATGAAAACTCCGAAGCTTACAAAGCCGGATATAAAACCATTGCCGACATCGGCAAAGAGCGTATCCGCCGTGTAATCAAAAAAATCAAAGAGGACAAACAAACCAAGCTGGACGTTGATGGCAATGCAGGTAAGCAGGATTTAGGCTTCAAGGTCTTCAAACT
>JAKRWB010000660.1 GCA_022353185.1 ANME-2 cluster archaeon
CAAGCATCAATCCCCACTTCGCACCCAAAGCCCGCAGGAATAATCAAAAAGCGCCTGCCAGCCCCCTCACCACAAGGGCCAATGTCATTAAGTTAAGCACAAATTCTTTTTTCATACTTATGAAACTTCAATTTCTGGGTCGAAGTCCTATCTTTTCTCTCAAACTGCCTTCCAGGACGATGGGGACTTAATCCATTCTTGAAAAGCCTACTAAGCTTAGCTAAAACTTCAGAAGGAGGTACATCAGGATTCAATAGTAAGTCCACAATATGATCTGCGATAGCGGTATATGAAACAGATTTATTGATTTTATAATCATATTTCAGTTTTTTCTCAAGATTTTCTTTGCTTATTTTCTTTTCATCTTCTTTTATCATTATACTCTCCAAAGTGCTTAGAAATATTAAACTGTGAAAATCTTGCTCTATACCGATTACGGTTTTAGAACTAAATCTTTCCACTTCCAATAAGTTCTTTAACCTCGAAAAATAAGTTTCGATACACCAGCGTTTATTATAAAGCCACTTAAAATCTTCCAGTTTGTATGTCTTTCCATCTAACAAAGAAGTAATTAAAACTTCGATTGTTCCATTACTCAAAATAACCTTCACAAGTCTCACTGTAATAACTTCGGGCAACCAATTTACCTTAACAAACTTTTTCTGCCTTTTAGTAACTTTTAAAGTCACGATTTTGTCAAAACAATCACTCTTAACAAAATCACTCACCTCCTTAAATGAAGAAGTAAGAGAACATCTAATTACAAAGTCATAACCTCCTTCCACGTGGAAGGATAAAACTGAATAATCTGCATATAATCGGTCATAAATAATTATGGCTTCTTTTGTGAATTTCTTCACATGATCACTGAATATGAAACTTTTTTCACTTTTTTTTTCACTAATTACAACATTTATACAGATTTCATTCATGACATCATATAAAAAGCTGGATAGAGCCTGGACGGTTCCATCTTTATATTGATTTGTCTGTATGCTGTATTTTTTCCTTGTTTCTTCAGTGTCGGGAATATTAAGATATGAACCATCAATTGCATAAAGAAAACGTCCTTTCCATCGTTTTACTAATCCGGTTTGTTCATAAATACTATAAAATATTTTTACAGTCTCATCCTTTAAAGCTATGAATAATTCAGGCCTTATTTTTTTCCTTGCTTGACAAAAAGCACTGGGCGTAGGCATCCCATCCAATAAATTAAGCTCATCAAAGAATTTGTTCAATCTGTTGTGCATTGATGTCTTCCAACTTGTAAGGATCAATACAGTAGTTGTCCAAAATGGTAGCTTTCTGTCTCGGGTGAAATCAGTTTCCTTGGACCTAAAAGTGTCTATTATCAAACTGTTTTTCATAAACTCTCGTAAAAAAGTTATTAAAACAATATTATTCTTATTTGTCATCTAATGATATTATATTTCATGTCATAAGTAATTGCGCATAAATTAATATGCCTTGTTTTATATACTATATAGGTAACTGAGGTATATTATGCAAAGATTGGAAATAAAAAATGTCGACATAATGAAAGTATCCATACAACAAGAAATTTCTCGTTCCGAAGATTCAAGATATGATCATCGACTGCATGGTCTGTTGCTCGTCTGCCAGGGACTCAGTTGTCCTGATGTTTCAAAGATTCTTGGAGATAGTCCAAGAATAATTGAATATTGGGTGAACGATTTTAACGAAAAAGGTTTTGAAGGTTTACGTGAAGAAAAACGTTCTGGGCGTCCCTCTGTTATTGATGGAATAATTCTCAATAACATTGATTCGGACTTGAGACAGAATCCCAATTCTTTTGGATATGCACAAAACTTATGGGATGGAAAAATGCTCAGTCATCATTTGAAAGAAAAATATGGTATCAAGCTTGGAGTACGTCAATGTCAACGTTTATTTAATAGATTGGATTGTCGACTCAGGAAAACATGCCCAGTTATTGCAAAAAGTGATGATGAGGCAAAAGCAGAATTAAAATTTCGCAAATGATGAATATCCAATAATATTATTTGGAATTTATGCGCAATATCTTAAGTCATCAAATATAAAATGATAATATATATATTTAGATGTATTTATAGAGATAGGCAGATTACAAAACAAATAAGTCTTAAAAGCTGGCTATGGAAACTGGTTTTTCACTAACTTAATGACATTGCCCGATCTGCTTTGCCCGTCCTGGTGGTTTGGGGGCTGTCAGGCGCTTTATTATTTGCATATATCGCCGGACAGAATTAATCGGCTTGATATTGCTTCTGTATGTTTATTATTTAATTTTTTCCAGGTATTTTTCTAGATCAAAATAATTATTTTTCCGATTCAACAAACATACCAGTACAATATTGGGGGACAATACTGAATAGATAAGTCTTGTTTCGTTGCTCTGGATATTCAACCGAACTCTAAAGACATTATGAACCGTTTTAGAGTGAATCCTTTTAAATCTGAAAGGATTTGCTGAAATTAGTTTAATTTTTTCTTTTATCTGTTCCTTGGATTTTTTATCCAAATTTTCAATCTGCTCAATAAAAAATTCTGTGGCAACAACTTCAAATTTCATTGCAGGGCTTTGATAATATCATTCTGATCTTTTATCTTGCTTTTTTCAATGGAAACAGACAATAACTTTTCAATTAGATCAATCTCTTTAGTAGAGAAAGTTTCATCATATTTGTTATCCCTGAATATCTTATCCCTTATTGCCTCAAGAATAAATTCCTGAATATTCCGATAACCAAAATTCTCGGTGTACTGCTCTGCAGCCGATTGTAATGTTGGAGGCAATCGAATGTTTATCTGTGTATTAGCAGGAGCCATAGATACCAATAGGTAGTTATTGGTATTTAATACTCTAGCTCTTCCTTCCGCCCCGCCATTCTACACCCCCTGCGCTGCTTCTGCTACACTTGACCGGCTGCCCGGACAGGGGGATGCGGACCTGGAGCATGAGTTTAGAAGTTTAAGCATTCAGATTCACAAAAGTTTAATAAATATCATCTGCATACTCTTAAAACATGGAAGTAGCAATTTCTAAAGATGTAGCTCCAGTAGTAAAAGATTCAATAAACAGAGAAATAATATTATTAGAATCAAAAATTAATCTACTGAAAAGTGAAATCAAGAAATTCGAAGAAAAATACCAGCTCACATCTCCTGAATTCAAGGAAAAATTTGACAACGGGAACCTTGACGATTCACAAGATTTTTTTGAATGGTGGGGACTCATTAGAGGCCTCGAAACATTAGAAGATAGAATTAGTAAAGCCAAATCGGTGGTTACCTATTGGTAATCTCAGACTATTTCAAGTCAATCGAACTCCTGTTAAGCAATTCAAAACTAATCGCTGATAAAACAATTGACTTTAAAGAATTCAGTAGCAGCGAGGGAATGGTTACCGGAAGGTTGTTATTTTTAGGTGGTTATTCGCTTAATTTTATGGAATATATCCTGATAGGAAAACAGCGGCCTAAATATAGATTCAACCTTTCAGATAGCAAAGGGAAGTTAATATTTAGATATGACAATGCGCCTCACCACATAGAAATCTCGACGTATCCACACCATAAACATATTGGCAAACAGGTCAAATCCTCTGAAGAGATCAGACTTGCAGAAGTAATCTCCGAAATTGAGATATTGATTTTAACTGAGCCCAACAGCAAGTGATGATTATGCATTGTTGAACAATCACCTGCCCCACCACCAGTATAATGATTTAATTGTGTTGCCTTCAATACAGTAACAGCAGATTTTGTTTTTTTTTAAAAATGAAGTGAATACAAGTTCTAATTAAATTAGATTTTTTTTACTCCCCTGCTGCACCTGACCGGGTGTGGGTGCTGCAATTCACCTGACCCTGCCACCACAGCCCGCCAGGGCGGCATGGTGGCAGCCAGCCTTGTTGATTCATATAGACCTGCTCCGGATAAAATAAACACTGAAAATCCCGTGTTGCCGGTATTCCGTTCTGTCCGCCTCTTCAACAGCATTGGGATGAAATTATTGGGGTAATCATTATGCTGCGGCTTTTTGTGACAGATTTATTATAAAAACTACTGCTATGCGTCGGCATTTTTGTCCCAAGGCCCCCTTCAACATAAACTATTTATATTATCAACGTCAGACATATAGCGTACACATGTCATATTTAGGTCAGACACTGAGCAGACAGAAAGCAGACATGCGTCAGACACATGTCAGACATTTGTCAGACAGAAATGGACAATGGGAGTAAACCTATGCAAAGAGTAACATTAAGGCTCCCCGAGCAGCAATTAAAAATGATCGATGTGATGGTAGACCAAGGAGAATTTCCGTCCGCATCCGAAGCAATCAGGACGGCTATAAGAGACCTGATAGATCAAAGAAGCGACAAACTACTCCGTAACATCCAGTTGATGGAACGGATAGGTGCTACCTCAAGCGCATGAGCTAAAAAATAGAGGATTAGAAGGGGATGAAAAAAAGATGGAATCTATTGTACAACAAGCATTAAAGAACAGTGAAAAGGAAAAACTCCTTCGAGATAACATTAAACTCGAAGAGATGTGCGAAGAGTTCGGGCAGCCACAGATAGTTATTGTAGGCTGCGGCGGAGCAGGTAACAACACCATAAACAGACTTTACAATATGGGAGTCAATGGTGCAGAAACAATTGCCATAAACACAGACAAACAGCATCTGGACATGATCCAGGCTGACAAGAAAATTCTGATTGGAAAATCCCTTACCAGAGGTCTTGGCGCAGGCGGTTATCCTGAAATTGGTCGAAAGGCAGCCGAACTGGCACGCAGCACTTTGGAAGAAATATTGAAGGATGCAGACCTTGTATTTATCACCGCTGGTATGGGCGGCGGTACCGGAACAGGCGCCGCACCTGTGGTGGCAGAAATTGCCAAGCAGAATGATGCTATTGTCGTAGGTATGGTATCAAGTCCTTTCAGGGTCGAGCGTGCAAGGGCATTAAAGGCTGAAGAAGGCCTTGAACAATTAAGGGCAGCAGCAGATACAGTGCTTGTACTGGATAATAACAGGCTGCTGGACTATGTACCAAATCTGCCCATCGAACAGGCATTCTCTGTCATGGACCAGCTAATCTCAGAAACTGTAAAAGGTATCAGCGAGACAATCACCCAAACGTCATTGATAAACCTGGATTATGCAGATGTCAAGACCATTATGGGTTGCGGCGGTGTAGCAGTGATGCTGGTTGGCGAGGCCAAGAACCAGGATAAGGGAGATGCTGTAGTACGTGCAGCTTTGAACCATCCATTACTTGATGTGGATTACAGGGGAGCAACAGGCTGTCTTGTCCATATCACAGGCGGGCCTGACCTGACACTATCCGAGGCAGAAGAGATTGCTGAAGCACTCACATATGAACTTGACGGACGTGCAAATGTAATCTGGGGTGCCAGGATAAATAAGGAATATGAAGGCAGGGTACGTGTCATGGCCATCATGACCGGAGTCCAGTCGGCCCAGATATTGGGCCCCCAGTCACAGGCAGTCAACTTTGGTGTAAAAAACAGAGTGTCAATAGATAACGTGATGAGTACCAGGAACCACAGCGGTTCAATCATCGACGTTATTCCGATGCATTAAAAATATCAAAGAATTTGGCAGATTGTAATGTCTGCCTCTTTTTTTATTTTTCATAAAACTTGTTTTTTTCTGGTTCGATACTTTTTTATATTTTAACATTATTTGAACACCTACCATTATAATAGGTGATATTACATGACAAGAAGGGATCGTTTTATTTGTCAATAGAGACATTCGATTTTTAGACACCACCTTGCGGGATGGTGAACAGACTCCGGGCGTATCCCTTTCAACTGAGGATAAAGTTTTAATCTCACATAAGCTGGATAGCCTGGGTGTTGACATTATCGAGGCCGGTTCAGCTATAACGTCCGAAGGTGAAAGGGAAGCAATCCGAGCTGTGGCAAGGGAAGGACTGAACGCAGAGATTTGCAGTTACTGCCGGGTGCGCAAGGAGGATATTGATTTTGCACTTGAGTGCGAGGTAGATTCCATACACCTGGTGGTGCCGGTATCAGACCTGCATATCCGGACCAAACTCAAAAAGGACCGGGAAACTGTAACCCAGATGGCCGTAGATACCACACAGTATGCCAAAGACCACGGCCTGATAGTTGAACTCAGCGGCGAGGATGCGTCCCGTGCTGACATGGACTTCCTGAAGTCAATTTACAGTGCCGGAATTGAAGCAGGAGCGGACAGGATAGCCTTTTGTGATACTGTTGGCTTGCTTGTACCTGAAAAAGCCTTTGAAGTATTCAAAGAGTTGTCAACCCTGGTTAAACCGCTTTCAGTTCACTGCCACAATGATTTCGGGCTGGCAACAGCGAACACGCTTGCAGCATTGCGGGGTGGAGCCTCAGAGGCCCATGTTACCATAAACGGTATTGGTGAGAGGGCCGGGAATACTTCACTCGAAGAAGTGGTCATGGGGCTGGAGACCATATACGGCTACAATACGCACATCAATTTGAAAGAACTTTATACCACTTCCAGGCTTGTGAGCAGGGCCACAGGTATCATGGTTGCTCCAAACAAGGCTATTGTGGGCGGTAATGCCTTCACTCATGAGGCAGGTATCCATGTTCACGGCCTGCTGGCAGATACGTCCACATACGAACCCATAAAACCGGAAGATATTGGCCGGGAACGCAAGATTGTGCTGGGCAAACATGCAGGAAGGAGCTCTGTGGAACTGGCATTGAAGGAACTGGGACTGGACGTTAGTACTGAACAGTTGGATGAGATCGTTACACGGATAAAAGAGCTCGGAGATAAGGGCAAACATGTTACCGATGCCGACCTGGAAGCCATAGCAGAAACTGTGCTTAACATCAGTCATGAACCAAAGGTAAAACTTGAACAATTTACCGTGGTCTCAGGCAATGCTGTCACTCCAACAGCTTCAATAAAGCTGTTGGTTAACGGGATTGAAGTGATTGAGGCTGGTGTGGGAGATGGTCCTGTCGATGCAGCCATTGCAGCCATACGTAAAGGTGTCGCAGGAGTGGCAGATATAAGGCTGGATGAATACCATGTTGATTCTATTACCGGTGGTACTGATGCCCTGGTTGAGGTCAGGGTGAAACTCAGCCGTGATGGCAAAGTTATTACTGCACGGGGTGCCAGGACAGATATTATTATGGCTTCGGTTGAAGCTGTACTGGAAGGCATAAACAGGTTGATAAAATAACTTATGATAACAACATTAATGTAGTAAAACCACTACCTCAATACAGGTTACGTTGGCCTCATAATTATTTTGGCCGCATTATCATCTCTTATGTATCAGAACAATAATCGGAGGAAAATATCGATGGGTAAAAAGACGAGAATGACCGGGGCAAAAGCCCTTATCGAATCTCTGTACGCCGAGAAAGTGGACGTTATATTCGGGTACCCTGGTGGAGTATTACTACCCATCTATGATGAACTGTTCGATGCCGACATAAAACATATACTTGTCAGGCATGAACAGGCAGCAGCACATGCAGCAGACGGGTATGCCCGTGCCACTGGTAAGGTGGGCGTCTGCCTGGCAACCTCAGGACCCGGAGCCACGAACCTGGTTACAGGCATTGCTACCGCCTACATGGACTCAATACCCATGGTCGCCATTACTGGACAGGTGCCAAGTTCTATGATAGGGAATGATGCTTTTCAGGAGGCTAATATTACCGGCATTACACTTCCAATTACCAAGCATAACTATCTGGTGACCGATGTCAACGACCTGCCGCGTATCATTAAAGAGGCTTTCCACATCGCTTCAACAGGCAGGCCCGGTCCGGTACTTATCGATATTCCCAAGGACATTACCACTGATGAACTGGATTTCGAATATCCAGATTCGGTTGAACTTAGAGGATACAAACCCACCAAGACCGGACACAAAAAACAGATAAAAAGGGCAGCAGATATCATTTCAAAGGCCAAGCAGCCTGTATTATATGTGGGTGGCGGGATAATTGCATCTGAAGCCACTAAAGAACTGCTGGAACTGGCCCAGACAATCAATGCACCAGTGACCACTACCCTTATGGGCAAAGGCGCATTTCCGGATGACAACCCATTGTGCGTCGGGATGCCAGGCATGCATGGTACAAAGTATGCCAATTATGCCATTCAGGAATCCGATGTACTGATAGCTGTTGGTGTCAGGTTCGATGACAGGGTGACTGGCAAGGTAGAATCTTTTGCTCCCAATGCACAAATCATTCATATTGACATTGATCCGGCAGAAATAAGTAAGAATGTGCGGGTGGATATTCCAATTGTTGGTAATGCGAAGTCAGTGCTGAAGATGCTTGTGGAATTTATAAGTGAGGAACTTAACGGCAAGACCAATACTGCAGCCTGGGTCAAGAAGGTTGAAAAATGGAAAAAACAGTTTCCACTGTATTATCATAAAGATGATAAATTAAAACCCCAGTACATCATGGAGCAGATAAATGATTTGTACCCGGATAGCATTATAGTTACAGAGGTTGGGCAGAACCAGATGTGGGCGGCACAGTATTTTAAGTATAAAGAGCCAAGGACTTTTATTTCGTCAGGAGGTTTAGGTACCATGGGTTATGGTTTCCCGGCCTCCATGGGTGTTAAGATGGGACATCCGGATAAGATCGTATTTGACATTTCCGGGGATGGTTCGTTCCAGATGAACAGCCAGGAACTTGCAACAGTGGTACAGAACGATATCCCGGTCATCGTGGCCATTTTCAATAATGGATTCCTGGGAATGGTCCGGCAGTGGCAGGAGCTGTTCTTTGAGCGGAGATATTCTTTTACCTGTATTGATGACAGTGTTGATTTTGTCAAACTGGCAGAGGCTTATGGTGCGCTGGGTTTAAGGGTTACGAAACCTGAAGAGGTTGGACCTGCATTAAAAGAAGCCGTGGAATCCGGCCGGCCGACTATAATAGACTTTGTAATCGAGCGGGAAGAGAATGTGTACCCTATGGTCCCGGCAGGTGCGGCAATTAATGAGATGCTTGACCTGGAGGTTCAGTCATGAAACATACACTTGCTGTGCTGGTGGAGAATAAACCGGGTGTGCTGGCAAGGGTGTCTGGACTATTCAGCCGCAGGGGATTCAATATTGAAAGCCTGGCTGTGGGTGTTACAGACAATCATGATATTTCAAGGATGACCATTGTGGTTTCGGGTGATGACCGTGTACTGGACCAGGTAACCAAACAATTGAATAAGCTCATAGATGTGATTAAGGTCAGTGACCTTGACCCGGCCGAGGCAATTGACCGGGAACTTGCTCTGTTTAAGGTAAATGTGGATAAAGGTAACCGTTCTGAGGTTATACAAATTGTCGAAGTTTTCAGGGCGCAGATAGTTGATGTTGGCGTTAAGACCATGATTGTTGCAGTAACCGGTACCGGGGACAAGATTGATGCCATCGAAAAGCTTTTGCGCAATTTCGGTATCGTTGAAGTGGTGCGGACTGGTACGATATCCATGAATCGCGGTGCAAAGACTGTGAAAATAGAAAAATAACATATATGATTATTGTCAATTAATAAATTAAATTTTATTTTAAGTACAGGAGAGATAATAAATGGTACAGATGTATTATGATTCAGATGCTGACATTGGTGTATTAAAAGGGAAAACCATAGCGGTAATTGGGTACGGAAGCCAGGGTCATGCCCAGGCACAGAACTTGCATGATTCAGGCCTCAATGTAGTGGTAGGACTCAGGGAAGGTAGCAGTTCATGGGCAAAAGCTGAAGCTGATGGATTGATTGTAAAGACTGTGGCAGAAGCAGCAGCAATGGCTGATATTGTCCAGATGCTTGTGCCTGACGAGCTTGCAGCAGACATATATGCAATTGATATTGCACCAAATCTTAAATCAGGGAATGCACTGTCATTTTCCCACGGATTCAATATCCACTATAACCAGATTGTTCCACCAACTGACATAGATGTGTTCATGGTGGCTCCAAAGAGTCCCGGGCATCTGGTCAGGCGGACTTATGTGGAAGGCAATGGCGTACCAGGTCTGCTGGCAGTACACCAGGATGCCACTGGTAAGGCCAGGCAGATAGGAATGGCTTATGCAAGGGGTATTGGCTGCACCAGGGCCGGCGTAATTGAGACCACGTTTTTGGAAGAGACTGAAACTGATTTGTTCGGTGAGCAGGTGGACCTGTGCGGCGGTACAGTCAGCTTGATAAAGGCATCATTTGAAACTCTTGTAGATGCAGGTTACCAGCCAGAGATAGCCTACTTTGAGACTTTGCATGAATTGAAGCTTATAGTTGACCTGATTCATGAAGGCGGACTTGCCAAGATGTGGGATTCAGTGTCAAATACTGCAGAATACGGCGGTATGACAGTGGGTCCACAAATCATAAATGAGGAGTCAAGGCTTGCCATGGAAGAAGCCCTGTACAGGATACAGAGCGGCGAGTTTGCCAGGGAGTTCGTACTTGAGGGTAAGGCAAACAGCCCGGTGCTCAAGGCCATGGAGCGCATGGAGAACGAGCATCCTATAGAAGTAGTTGGCAAGAAATTGAGGGCAATGATGCCCTGGCTCAATCCTGATAAGGATTGAGTTTATTTTTTTCGTGTGTTTATTTTTTTAAGCTCTCTTTATCATCGCCTTAGTAACTTGAATTTCGGGATAGGATTCGCAGGATATTGATTTTGCATTATATTCTGTTAATTCGATCTCATATTTTCAATTTATTCGATTACTTGAGCACACTATAACCTACTCGATAATGTGGGGAGCCGTTGATATATATATATATATCGACGCATTTTTATAATATATAAAACCGATGAATTATTTGTATGGTGGAAATCTATATATATGTGTTCAAGACATTAGTATTGTTATGATACTTATTATCATAATGATGAGTTACTAAAATATTGATGGAGATCATAAAAAATGAAGACAGATAAGAAAGATTTAAAGAAGAAGAATGAAGAAGAAAAGGCAGCACAGGAAATTTTTGAAAAAACTAAGATGTTCGCTTATTAAATACTTTTGTATTGAAAATGGAAATCTGGCAAAATATTAGAAAGCGGAAAACTTTACTCATTATTGAACAGAGTTTCACACCGGTTTCAATTTTTGCCCCAATTCCATTTTTTTGCATCACCCTTTTTTTTATATCTACCAAATTCTCTGAATTATCCATTGATAAGATGTATATATTATTTTTAGGAATTCTAATATCGTTATTGTCCAGTGGAGCGACTTGTTTTTGGAATCATACAAATGATTTAAAAGAAGATGCTAAGAATAATAAAAAAACTCTAATGTCAGAAAATATTGTTTCACACAGAGAAGCAATTATTATATCGTTATTTCTGTATTTGATTTCAATTATACTTGTTATTTATGCATCTAATCTTCTTAATAGACCAATATATATTTATTTTATAATATGGGTAATAATCACATGGTGGTATTCTGATGATATTTTCCTTAAAAAAATTACTGGTATCCGCCTAAAAACACATTATTTTGGTGAGTTACTGACTTATGGTGTAGCATACCCAGCATATACTATGAGTATATGGCTCATTTTTTCAGATTCTTTTATAACAGGAATGGTACTATCTTTGATTTTTCTTTGTGTTGGTATATCAGCGGTTTTATTAAAAGACTTG
>JAKRWB010000661.1 GCA_022353185.1 ANME-2 cluster archaeon
GAAAAGATAGGACTTCGACCCAGAAATTGAAGTTTCATAAGTATGAAAAAAGAATTTGTGCTTAACTTAATGACATTGAGCAGACCGGGGGGGGCACCCGGACAAAGTGAAGACGAAGGGGCGGCTGGAGAGCCGAAGAAGGAATGGGGGCTGAAGACATCAGCAATGTTAATGATGATTTTTCATTTCAGGTATCATTTGAAGCTTTACAATAAACTTAAATAAGCTAGATTATAAATGGATTTAAGTCATTAATAGGATTATATTATCATGAACGCACATTATTCGTCTAACAGCCAATTTAAATCTATTAACTATATTCTGGATGTTTTTTCATCCGATATATTTGAGAGTGTTACATTAGTTATGCGACCAGTAATTGGCACAGTTGATTATCTAAGATCAATGCATAGACTTTATCAGATTCAAAAGGAATTAGACCAAATTTTGAAAATGGACTTTGAAACAAGAGAAAAATTATTGGAAGCTTTAACAGATATTATTTCAATTAATATTTATGAAGACGACTTAGGAACTATCGAAAATAAACTAGAAGATCAAATTGCTATTCTCCAGGATTTCAATGAAAGTTTCAAGAAACTAAAATCGTTTTCAACAAACTTAGAACCTCGTCAGCAAACTGAACTTTTTAGAATAACTTTAAGAAAACTAAATGGAAGAATTTCATCCATTAGGGAAGAGATTAAATTTAAAATGTGGGACAAGGCTGAAAATACCAATCAGTTATTAGTCCTAGATCAATACTTTTTTAACATTCATGAATTAATAAAGAAATCCTTAAAAAAGGTGGATGATGTTGATATCTGGATAATGATAAATGTTTCATTGCTTAGAATCGAGGCTTTTCACAGGGGAAAGATTTCTTTTCAAGATCTTCAGGATGATATAACTAATTTGAGCTTATCTAATTTTAATGACGAATTAATTCCAAGAAATTATAATGCTGTTTTTGAAGTCTTAGAGGCTTAAAATGAATTTTTCTTTTGATACTAATATCATTTTAGGAATAATTAATACCAATGATCGACTTCATGAAACATCTATAGCTTTGATGGATGATAAACGGAATGAACAATTGTATTTATGTCATTCAGCAATTAAGGAATCACATAACGTACTGAGAAATAAAATAAATGAAATTATGGTTGATATTATCAGATTTCTACCTGATATTTATCAGAGCTCCAGTATCAGTACATTGGATTCCCAGGCTTTTTTAATAGAGCAGTTCAAAAACTTAAAAGCTGCAAAACCAGGGCTATCTAATTTTCTAAATCTGGTATATCATGAAATCTCAATTTTTCTTAAAGACAATGAAATAGACGATCTACCTGATTTTTTATCAGAACTGTCATTAAATTTATCAAATTCAATCATTTTCAAAATCGAAGAGATCCATCCTGACTTTGAAATATTGTTATTAAATCATAAAAGGCTCAATATTGTGAAAAGATTACTTGCTGATATTCATTTTAAGGACACAAATGATGGACGGATATTTCATGAATTGATGACAAATCTTGAATATATAAAACCAATTGAATTCTTCCTTGATGATAGAGATTTTGCTAAGAAATGCAAAATGGGTTTTATTAATATCGCTAATGATATGGAATTTGATGATTCTGATTTTTCTTGTAAACAATTTTGACACTTCAAACTCCTTTATTTTCAGGAATGTCTTCTAATTTGTCAGGAAAACCATTTGTCATTTAATGATGTTCAGTGCCAAATCTTACGAAATACTTGGTTTTAGACTTAAAATCAGTGTAGTGGACTTAAATCATTGTAGTGAATAGAACGAAGGTTGAAAGTGTGAATTACTGACACATTGTTCATTTTGGTCGATTTAAATCAACTTTCCTTGATTAGGAAGATTTTTATAGAGATATCCCAATTCTAAAGAAACACCAAATTCAATTACATTAGGCATAGAATGATGGACACAATCGACAAAAAGACTTTAAGTGAACGTGATATTTGCACTAAATACATAACTCCGGCCATCTATCAAGCTGGGTGGGATATCCATACCCAAGTACGTGAAGAAGTGACATTCACCAATGGTCAGGTTATCGTCCAGGGTCTCCAGGTGAGTCGTGGGAAACCAAAGCGGGCTGATTACATTCTTTATTATAAGCCAAACATCCCTATTGCTGTGATTGAAGCAAAGAAAAACACTCATGGAGTGGGTGACGGTATGCAGCAGGCTTTAGGCTACGCTGATATGCTGGATGTGCCATTTGTCTATAGCTCTAATGGTGATGCATTCCTGCAGCATGACCGTACACTGACTTCAGGTGTACTGGAACAGGAAATTCCATTACATGCTTTTCCTTCACCTGAAAAATTGTGGAGGAACTATTGTGCCTGGAAAAACATTGACGATATAAAAGCCAAAATTGTAACTCAGGACTATTATACTGATGGTAGTGGAAAGACACCACGGTATTATCAGCATATCGCCATTAATCGCACCATTGAAGCCATCACCAAAGGGCAGGATCGTATTCTGCTGGTAATGGCTACTGGAACAGGAAAAACATTCACTGCTTTTCAGATCATCTGGCGCTTATGGAAATCACGAACGAAGAAGCGAATTTTATTCCTGGCTGATCGAAACATCCTTGTCGATCAAACCAAGACCAATGATTTTAAACCATTTGGTTCAGCCATGACAAAGATCAAGAAGCGTCAAGCTGATAAATCGTTTGAAATTTATTTGTCCTTGTACCAGGCTGTTACGGGCACAGAAGAAGAAAAGAACATTTACAAACAGTTTTCACCTGATTTTTTTGACCTGATTGTGGTTGATGAATGTCATCGGGGAAGTGCTGATGAAGATTCTGCATGGCATGAAATCCTGGAATATTTCAAATCTGCTACTCACATTGGATTGACTGCAACACCAAAAGAAACAAAATATGTTTCCAATATCCATTATTTTGGCGACCCTGTCTACACCTATTCTTTGAAACAGGGCATTGAAGATGGATTTTTAGCACCATACAAGGTCATCAGGATTGATCTGGATAAAGACCTTACCGGCTGGCGGCCTGAGAAACATAAAATCGACAAGTATGGCAAAGAGATTGAAGATCGAATTTATAACCAGAAGGATTTTGATCGAGATATTGTGCTTGACCAGCGCACCCAACTGGTGGCCAGGAAGGTAACTGAATATCTCAATGCCACTGATCGGTTTGATAAGACTATTGTATTTTGTGAGAACATCGACCATGCTGAGCGGATGCGCCAGGCCCTTGTCAATGAAAATGGTGATCTTGTGGCACAGAACAGCAAGTATGTCATGCGAATTACGGGAGATAACCCGGAAGGGAAAGCTGAGCTTGATAATTTTATCCTGCCTGAAAGTCGCTATCCGGTTATAGCAACTACAT
>JAKRWB010000058.1 GCA_022353185.1 ANME-2 cluster archaeon
ACGCGTGTGCCATTCATCAAGGCCATCACATCCATGATAACCATAGGTTCGGGTGGTAGTGCAGGCAGGGAAGGACCCATAGCCCAGATCAGCGCAGGCTTCGGCTCAATACTTGCCACCAAGTTAAAATTAACAGACAGGGACCGGCGTATCCTGGTAATATGCGGAATGGCAGCGGGTATTGGTAGTATATTTAAGGCTCCCCTGGGCGGTGCAATCTTTGCGATTGAAGTATTGTATCGCCAGGGTTCGGAATCAGAGGGTATTGTGCCTGCATTTATTTCGTCAACCGTTGCATACTCCATATTCTGCTCGTTCTTTGGCTGGGGTTCCCTGTTCTCAATGCCGGATTACCATTTTACACATCCTAACGAACTCATATTCTATGCCCTGCTGGGTATTGCAGCTGCAGCCGTAGGCATTTTTTATATTCATGTCTTCTACGGAATGAGGGATTTCTTCAAACGACTTGCCATACCAAAATATATCAAGCCAGCCATAGGTGGTTTACTGCTGGGTATAATGGCATTTTTCATACCCCAGAGTCTGGGTGTGGGATACGGGCTTATCCAGCTGGCCATTGACCAGAAACTTGCAATGGGACTGCTGTTGTTGCTACTATTCGCAAAGATCCTTGCCACGTCATTCACTATCAGTAGTGGTGGAAGCGGCGGTGTGTTCGGCCCCACCCTTGTGGTTGGCGCAATGCTGGGCGGCGTGTTAGGAATTACCTTTCATACCTTATTCCCCACCATCGTGGTTGAATACTCTACCTTCGTGCTCGTAGGCGTGGCAGCCCTGCTGGCAGGAGTGGCAAAAACACCCATCGCCGCAATAATCATGGTATCCGAACTGACCGGAAATTACAACCTGCTGCCGCCCCTGATGTTGGCTTCGACACTGGCATACGTTATGTCAGGTAAATGGTCTATTTATGAAAAGCAGGTCCCTACCCGCATGGACTCCCCTGCCCACCGCCGTGAGATGACCATAGATGTACTGGAACTGGTCTCGGTGAAAGATGTGATGTGCACCGATATTATTACAGTAAGCCCTGCTACAAAGGTACAGACCGTATTGAACCTCATACACAAATACCGCCATATAGGTTATCCTGTATTGGACAACCTGGAATTGGTAGGCGTAGTCACTTTCGAGGATGCAGAAAAAGTACCTCTTGATGAACGGGATGTCGTGCTGGTGGGGGATATCATGACCCGTTCACTGGTGGTAACTTATGAAGATGAGAACCTTGAATCCGCACTAAGGAAACTGCTTGACAATAATATCGGACGGCTACCTGTTGTGGACAGGGAGGACCATACCAGGATGCATGGCCTTTTGACCAAGTCAGATATCATCAGGGAACATGCCCAGCTAAGCTCAAAATTCTGCCGACTACCTGCCGACAGACGGTTGTGACTTATGGATATATTTACTAATAGACCTGTGATATTGTTTTGATAATATCACTGGCACTTAATATCCCTATAGGACGATTTGATGCGCCAACTCCTGGTTCTGAAAGGACTATTAACCTGTGAAAACCATGTTTCATCATCATTTCCGCCGCTACTTTTAATGAAGTAGTAGGCTTTACAGACTGGACATAGTAATTCATAATGGACTCGACAGGTCCATCCAGTAAAGATTCGTCATTTACCGTTTTGAGCATATCCATTTCTGAGATTACCCCCACAATCTCACCAGTATGGTCAATGACGGCTATACCAGAAACGTGCTGGTTCACCATCAGGTATGCCACTTCTTTCACAGGAATATCCATAGGAACTGTGATAACTCCTCTTGTCATTACATCTTTCAGTAAAATATTGTCTAAATTAATTATTTGTTCACTTCCTTATATGAAATTCAATAGCCCCATATTATTTTAGGCACTCATTGAATATGAACCTTTTTGCAATTATTAAATATGTTTTATTGGATGATAATAAAATCATAAATTGCTAAATAAATAAGTACCATTATAACCCTTCAATGGATTCAGGTGTAAACTTATGCACAATAATATCCTGCAATCAGGGAACATAGGCAAATCTGTTAGAATAGAGCGAATAATTAACCGGAAAACCGGCAGGAGCATAATTATCCCTATGGACCACGGTGTAGGGGCCGGGCCCATTCAGGGATTGGCCGACCTGTCATTAATGGTGAATAAAGTTGCAGATGGTGGTGCAAATGCCGTACTTGGACACATGGGACTTCCCAAACACGGACACAGGGGCTACGGTAGGGATGTGGGGCTAATCATCCATTTATCGGCATCAACTTCCCTTGGTCCGGACCCAAATCACAAGGTACTGGTCACTTCTGTGGAAGATGCCATCAAGGTGGGAGCTGACTGCGTATCAGTCCACGTAAATGTAGGTGCACACGACGAGGCAAAGATGCTTGAGGATCTCGGTAAGATTGCAAGTAAATGTGATGAATGGGGTATGCCCCTGCTGGCAATGATGTATCCCAGAGGACCAAAAGTTGATTCTGAACACGATGTTGAATATGTGAAACATGCTGCCCGCGTAGGAGCTGAACTGGGTGCAGACATAATCAAAACCAATTATACAGGCGACCCTGACTCTTTCAGGGAAGTGGTGAAAGGATGTCCTGTCCCGGTTGTTGTGGCCGGAGGACCCAGGATGAATACTGAAGCTGACCTGATGCAGGTGGTATATGATTCGGTACAATCCGGAGGCAAAGGAGTAGCAATAGGACGCAACGTATTCCAGGCAGATGACCCCGGCGCTATCGTGGCGAATATTGCAAAGATAGTGCATGAAGGTTATTCAGTGGAAGAGGTCTATGGATAATATGACCAAAACTGACCTTTCCATAGAACTTACAGGCCTTGCACTGGAAAATCCAACCATACTGGCAGCGGGTGTATTGGGTACCACAGGCTCATCTCTAAAGCGAATGGCAAACTCGGGCGCAGGTGCGGTTGTGACCAAATCCATAGGCATTGAGCCAAAACCGGGTCACCCCAATCCCACCATGTTCAAACTTGAATGCGGATTTTTAAATGCTATGGGTCTGCCAAACCCGGCTTATAAGGAGTTCAGGGGTGAACTTGATATTGCGAAAGAGGGTGGTGTCCCCGTAATAGCCAGCGTGTTCGGCGCCCACCCGGACGAATTCTCGGAAATTATCGCAGGACTGGACGGCGCTGATGCTTATGAATTAAATGTCAGCTGTCCCCATGCAATCGGATACGGTGCAGTTGTCGGTACGGACCCGGTGCTGGTGGAAGAAATCACGAGGGCCGCCAAACGGGCCGCAAGCGCACCCGTATGGGTAAAACTCACCCCCAATGTTACAGATATCGTGGAGATAGGTATGGCTGCCCGGAAAGGTGGTGCTGACGCGGTGGTGGCAGTTAATACAATACGTGGTATGGCCATTGATATACACAGCGGCTATCCCATCCTGGGCAACCGCTTTGGCGGGCTGTCAGGAGCTGCCATACACCCGGTGGCTGTAAAGTGTGTCTATGACCTGTACCAGGCACTGGATATACCGGTGATAGGCGTGGGCGGTATTTCAAAGTGGCAGGATGCAGTTGAAATGATGATGGCAGGGGCACGTGCGGTGCAAATCGGGTCTGCGGTCTATGACAGTATTAATGTATTTGACGATGTGACCGCTGGGTTGGCCCGATACCTGGCAAGCCATAGTATGGTGCTTGATGACATTATTGGTCTGGCTCACAGGAAGGTGGGATTGTGAAACCACAAAATGCAGTTATTACAGAGGTGATTCATGAGACACCTACCATTACCACACTAAAAACGGATATTAAACTGGATGCATTGCCTGGCCAGTTCGTTATGGTCTGGATAAGAGGACTGGACGAAGTACCCATGGCACTGTCACACCCGGATGGTATCACAGTGCAAAGAGTAGGTGAAGCCACCGCTGCACTGTCAGATATGCAGGTGGGCGACAGTATCGGCATCAGGGGTCCGTTCGGGAACGGATTTAAACTGGAAGGTACCAGGATAATGCTCATTGCAGGCGGTGTGGGTGGTGCACCATTACTACCGCTGGCACGGTTGGCACATGCAAAGCGGCTGGATGTGACAACTATAATTGGTGCCAGGACAGGGGGTGAACTGCTGTTCGAGCAACAATTTTCACAGTGCGGTAGTGTAAGTATTGCCACTGATGACGGGAGCAAGGGACATCACAGGTTCATTACCGAACTCATGGATCTGTTCGACCTGGAAAGCTTTGACCAGTGCTATGTCTGCGGTCCAGAACTGATGATGAAGGGTGTGCTTAACATGCTTCAGGCAGGGGGGATTGAAACGCGCTCACAGTTCAGTCTTCACAGATATTTCAAATGCGGTATAGGAGTATGTGGTGCATGCACAATTGACCCATCCGGACAGAGGGTCTGTAAAGACGGGCCCGTGTTCAAAGGCGACATGCTTATATACAGTGAATTGGGGAAATATCATAGGGACGCAACCGGGAAAAAAATAGTTTATTAAAGTGTTCAGGAAATATTTGAGGATAGTTTAGATGATAGGCAGATTCAAAATTGATGATGAAGCTATGACCGGGACCATACAGGGTACCAGGGTGATAGTAGAAAAGGACCTTTATAATGACTCTTACGAGATTGGGGAACTGGAAGTACTCCCGCCTGTTTCACCGGGCAAGATAATCTGTATGGGATTGAATTATGCAGACCATGCTCTGGAACTGGGTATGGACCTGCCGGACCACCCAATAATATTCCTAAAACCTCCTTCAGCTGTCATCGGAAATGGCGACAAAATACTGTATCCACCTGAAAGTAACCAGGTAGATTACGAGGCCGAACTGGCAGTGGTGATTGGTAAACGTTGCAGGAACATAGCGGCCCACCGTGCCGATGACGTGATAATGGGATATACCTGCTTTAATGATGTTACAGCACGGGACCTCCAGAAGATAGATAACCAGTGGACCCGGGCCAAGAGTTTTGACACCTTTGCACCCCTTGGTCCTTATATCATCGAACCAGGGGAAATCGACCTGTCAAATGCCTTCATTCGCTCCCGTGTTAACGGGGAGATGAAACAGGACTCCAATATCAGTAATATGATATTTACCCCATCAGCCATTGTGGAGTTCATATCCCATATCATGACCCTGAATAAAGGTGATGTGATTGCCACCGGCACTCCTGCAGGTGTTGGAGAAATGCAGCCTGGCGATATCGTGGAAGTGGAAATAGAGGGTATCGGCACACTGAAAAACCAGGTGGCTAAAGCGAACGCTTAACCTTTGCTTACAGGTTAGTCGATACGTTAATCAACTGGTTATTCAACACGTTCTTCCACAGGTTACTCGACAGATTGTTTTGTCGATTTTTCAATAGATACGTTACCAGGTTCTTCCCCGATAACATCTGCCGGCTCTTCCTGTTCAACCAACTTAACCTCTCCCTCATCATTTCCGGTATCTGATGGTTTTCCGGGTTCAGTTCCAATGTATGTCCTGTATAATGCCAGCATGAAACCGAATGCTGCCGGACCTACAATAATTCCCATTGCACCAACTACGAACAGGGGTGCTGTAAATGAAAGCAGGGTGATGATTGGATGGATCTGCCCCCGTTGCATCATCAGTCTGGGGCGGATAATATTTCCGGGAATGGTTTCCAGGAACAGCCAGCCGAATATTAATAGTATCACACCTCGAATTGGCTCATTTACAATAAAATAATAAATGGAAGCAGGCACATAGAAGGCGCCGGGTCCCACGATTGGCAGCAGGGCCAGAACTGCAATTATCGCACCCCACATTACCGGATACGGCACACCGATCAGCATCAGCCCGATCCCGCCGATAATTCCTGTGAGCACACATACTAACAAATAGACATTGAACAGGCTGTTATAAATGCTGTCCAGGTGGTACAGGAATTCCTTGACAATATCCACCCTGTTGGACGGCATAACATCGATGAAGGTTTGCACGATGTTCTCACCGTCGATTAGCAGATAATATACCATGAAGATCACTACTGCCAGTTCCATGGCAAACAATGCAATATTCGATATGAAGCCAAGTACCAACCGCTGGAGCAGGCTGATGGCTGATAATATGGCAGAAGATGCCGAACCGGCAAGGTTCTCTTTCATGTTCTGCTGCACTGATTGCGGGATATAATCCCCCATCAGTCCTATGCCGTAATCGATTAGGGAATTGACATCTGTTTCCAGCACTGCAGGCTGGACTTTTGCCAGTTCAGAGCCCAGGATGAAGATAATATTTACAAACAAAGCAGAAAAGACCAGTGCAACAACAACTATGGTTAAAATGGCAGTGATGCGCCTGTTTTTTATCTTTGTGACCTGCCTCAGCTTCAAGTCGAGAGGACGCAACACGTATGCACCGAGCATGCTCAAAATTATGACGTTAACAAAGACCCAGGAAAGGTATGTTACCAACAGGGCTGCTGAAACGACAATAATACCTGCAATGATTGTGAAATGTTTGCGTTCAATGGGCCCGGTCATACCATCTAAATTATTTTATCAATTTAAAAATGTTTCCACCCTTTTTCCACTGTTACGATAATTATAAAATCTATCAACGTGTTATTGAATCCGGACCATGATAGACCTTCATACCCATTCCATATTCAGTGACGGTGAACTGCTTCCCAGTGAACTTGTACGAAGAGCAGTGGTGCACGGATACACGGCTATAGCTATCACTGACCATGTGGATTTTACTAATATCGAGCATGTACTGGACGGTATAAAAAAAGCCACGTACCTTGAAGAGGTCTGGGATATACAGGTGCTGCCGGGCGTGGAGATTACGCATGTGCCGCCCCAGAAGATAGGCGAATTGGTGTCCCTGGCAAGGAAACTGGGCGCCCGGATAGTGGTGGTGCATGGGGAGACCCTTGCTGAACCGGTGATTCCGGGGACCAACCGGGCAGCCATTGAGGGGGGTGCTGATATTCTGGCACATCCTGGCCTGATATCAAGAGAAGATGCTGCCCTTGCTGCAGAGCAGGGTGTCTGTCTGGAGATAACTGCACGCTGCGGTCATAACCGGGCCAACGGTCATGTGGCCAGGGTGGCAGAAGAGGTGAGTGCAGCACTGGTAGTGGGTACCGATTCCCATTCACCTGATGACCTGGTCACCGATGAGCAGGCTCTAAAGATCGCACTTGGTGCAGGGTTAAGTGAAAAACGTGCAAATGATGCCCTTATTTCACAACCTTTAAATCTGATTAACGCCCATAAATAAACCTTTTACGATACCTTTATATATCATTATTTTCTTTTATATACTACTTCATAGAGGTGCATATTTGAAAACATTAGGAACTGTACTACACACTTCCAGCCATAAAAACCTGATTGTCAGAGGGGATGAAAACAAGAAGACATTGTTACCCAGGATGAACAATGTGGTCTTCAACCGTAAAATGAAAAAGCTCGGTAAGGTTAATGACGTGTTCGGTCCGGTCGATCATCCTTATTTTTCAGTTAGACTATACCAAAATGTGGCTAACGAGGAACTTCTAAACCTCAAGCATAAGCACGTTTATGTGAAATAGCTGTGGTAAATACAGCCGGGTTAGTAGCGATACATTTGACAGAGATTTGTGGATTATAATCAGAACGATAATTTTTATTGAGGGAATGAGATAAAATGCCAGAATTAGAAAAAGAGAAAGAGGTTGAAAGACCCCAGAGAAGTAAGCTCCGTGAAAAGATACGAGAGGAAAAAGAGAAAGTCGGTTCGTTTGAAAAGCCTAAGGTAGAATGCCCTGAGTGCGGCAGCCGCAGCCTTGTGCAGGACTATGAACGGGCAGAACTGGTATGTAATGAATGCGGTCTGGTAGTGGATTCTGAATTCATTGACCAGGGTCCGGAATGGAGAGCATTCGACCATGACCAGCGCATGAAGAGGAGCCGGGTAGGGGCGCCTATGACCTATACTATTCACGATAAGGGTCTGTCCACAATGATAGACTGGCGTAACCGTGATTCCTATGGTAAATCCATTTCTTCCAAGAGCAGGGCCCAGTTGTACCGATTGCGTAAATGGCAGCGCCGGATAAGGGTCAGCAATGCTACTGAACGAAACCTGGCTTTTGCGCTGTCAGAACTTGACAGGATGGCCAGTGCCCTGGGTTTGTCCAGGAATGTGAGGGAAACCGCAGCTGTTGTGTACCGTAAGGCTGTGGATAAGAACCTGATAAGGGGCCGCAGTATTGAAGGTGTGGCTGCTTCTGCGCTGTATGCGGCTTGCCGCCAGTGTAGTGTGCCACGGACGCTAGACGAGATTGCCGAAGTATCCAGGGTCAGCCGTAAAGAGATTGGCCGGACATACCGGTTCATTTCCAGGGAACTGGGTCTGAAACTTATGCCCACATCACCCATTGACTACATTCCCAGATTCTGCTCGGGCCTGAACCTGAAAGGTGAAGTGCAGTCCAAGGCTGTGGAAATACTGAGACAGGCCGCAGAGAAGGAACTTACCTCTGGCCGGGGCCCTACCGGTGTTGCAGCAGCAGCAATCTATATATCGAGTATCCTGTGTGGAGACCGCAGGACCCAGCGTGAAGTGGCTGAAGTGGCAGGAGTCACTGAGGTTACTATACGAAACAGATATAAAGAATTGGCCGAACAATTAGATATAGAAATAATACTATAAAGATAGGCATATTTATATGCCTGTCTAAAAAAGGACGTTGATATATTGGGGCAAATATGTATCAAGGATTCAGTCATTGAGGCGCAGATACAGAAGGAAATGGTACTCCAACGCCTCTATGGCAATAAGGAAGCTATAGAGATTCATCTGTCAATGTGCCAAGATGATACATTGCTCCATAAAAAGCTCATAAAGACCCTTGAACATATTAACGATGAGATTATGGTTTTCACATCCGAGCAATAGGCTTTCTCCATAACGGGTTTTGGGGTAATGTTAGAAATCTTAACAATGCTTTTCATAGGATTCAGTTTAGGGCTTACTGGTGCCCTTGTGCCTGGACCTATGCTGTTTGCCACTATTGAAACATCGCTGAACAAAGGCTGGACCAGCGGTCCAAAAGTGGTATCTGGACATGCATTGATAGAGTTGTTGATATTTGTTTTGATCGTGAGTGGTTTCTCCACCCTGGCCAGCCAGAGTGTCATCCTGTGGATTTCTGTCATTGGGGGTGCAGTGATGGTGATGTTCGGGATCATGACACTGAGGGAGGGGCAGACGGCCACGCTCTCGGGGGGTACCAGCGTGTTTAAGAGTCCATTTGCGGCAGGGGTCATCACATCCATATCCCACCCGTATTTTTGGCTGTGGTGGCTTACGATTGGCGCAGGAATGATTTTGATGGGGCTTGAGGTTAGCCTGCTCGCTGCTTCCGTATTTTTAATTGGGCACCTGATGGCGGACCTGGGCTGGTACACTATGGTGTCTACTACAATGAGCAGGGGTAAAACCCTGATGTCAGAGGTCATGTACCAGCGGATATTGATGGGATGCGGTGTGTTTTTGATAGCTTTTGGGGTGTGGTTCATGACCAGCCAGTTGAACCTGGGAAAATTTTTCGGGTTGCAGTAATTGGGATGCGATCTGCGAATTTTAGGAATTCATCAATAACAAATATTAAGACAAGTCTTGCATATTAATATTAGAGATATGATTGACAGAGAAATCAAAGACAGGACTATTCTTGATATCTTTGCAGAAGATTTTGTCAGGGTAGTAGAAATACATGTTAAATACATCATTGTCTCTGGTTTTGTTGCCATCGCACATGGGAGAAGTCGGGGAACTGAAGATATTGACATGATTGTCGAACGGATGAGCAAAGATGAGTTTATCATGATGCACCACGAGTTGGAGGCGGCAGCTTTTGAATGCATGCAGTCAGATAATCCAGATGTAATTTATGACGATTATTTAAACGATAATCTTAGCGTGCGATATGTCAGGAAAGACAGTTTTATTCCTGAAATGGAATTGAAATTTACAAAAAATTCCCTTGATGATTATCAAATCAAAACACGAACTAAGTTACCCCTTACAGGACTGGATTTTTATTTTTCAAGCATTGAAATGAATCTCGCTTTTAAAGAGGAACTGCTAAAATCAGAAAAATACCTTGAAGATGCACACCACCTGAGAATCATCTATTCGGATATCATTGATGAAAATGAAATAAGAAAAATAAAAGCAGAAATCCGGAGGTTGTATTCAATATGAGCGATGAATCTCCCGAACAAGACCGTCTAAAGCATAAACGTGAAGATTACAGTGTTGAAAGAGACAAGACACATATGGAGCAGATTGTGCGGTGGGCGGAGTTTGTCAAGACCCATCCACGTGATGTGTGGATTAAACATACAGGACCTTTGGTTGATTCGCAGATAATTATGGCCAACCGATTCTATGAGAAGCTATCCAGTACCGATGGCGGGATGGAGAAAATAAGGAAATTGAGGGGACTTAAAAACAGGTAATATTGATTTTCAAATCCATTTTCCTGCCGCTTCACATCATTGATTATCAACAACCTTGAACTCAATGCAAACATTATACTGGTGTGGTGCATACGACCGCACAATCCTCTTTTCGAGGCATTCCACCCACCTGCCCTGGCGCGCCGCAGCATCCTGTATCAATTCCCACGAGCTCCGGTACAGGTCATCCTCGTGTGTGATGTCATAAAAATGCACCATGCCCCCATCCCTGGCCACCAGTATACCGCTGTCCAGGAATTCCCTGGCAGACTGGGGCAGGTTCATGATGACATGGTCTGCCCGGTGTTCCAGTTCTACGGCCACATCCCTGGCGTCATCCTCCTTCGCCCGCACATTATCCACCTTGTTCAGCAGGATGTTCTCCCTCAGTAACTTTGCTGCGGCCGGGTTCTTATCAATGGCCATCACGCTGGCACCGGGCACGGTCCTGCCAATAAGTATGCTGAACGGCCCCACACCTGCGAACAGGTCAACCACGCACTGTCCGGGTTTCACCGTATCTGCAACCCGCTGGCGCTCGTTACCCAGCCGACCTGAAAAATAGGCTCCGGCCAGGTCCACATTATACCGGCACCCGTATTCCTTATGCACGGTATGGGTCCTGTCCTCGCCTGCCAGTACCACAAACTGCCTGGTCCTGAACTCACCTTCCACCGGGCTTGCCGCCCCCAGCACTACCTTGAGGCTTTTGCGAAACTCCATCAGGGCAATGGCGATACGTGCAGCGTCAGGGTCATCGGCGTC